>NZ_JBFSUR010000012.1:0-132244 GCF_041467535.1 Vibrio sp. 10N.247.311.47 | reverse complement strand
TTGAAGTCAGTGTTATTAAGGCTATCCATGGCTAAATTTCACAATAATTCATCAACCTTAATTAGATCACATTTTTACTTTAATTGGTATAATTCACTAGCTACCACCAAAAACTTAAGTACGATATGCACCTAATCCTAAATGGCGACTAATATAATGAGTAAGCGTCAGTAATTTGGGATTATTATGAGGTTCTTTTTTGCACTGGTTGTATTCTTTTGTTCATTTTCTCTATCAGCAACTTCGTGGGAAAAAGAGAGTCACCCTACTAGAAATTCACCCTCATCAATTGGAAGCTATGCCAATGGCTGTCTAGACGGCGCGCAGGCTTTGCCTATTAATGGTTTGGGGTATCAGATCATTCGCCCTCAAAGAGAGCGCTACTATGGCCATACAGAAGCTATAAAGTTTATTGAGAGGTTAGGAGTCACGACCAGCGAGAAGCTCAATACTAATTTATTGATCGGTGATATTTCTCTTCCCAGAGGAGGGCGCTTTTCTTCAGGTCATTCAAGTCATCAAACAGGGTTAGATATTGATATATGGCTAAGGTTAACCAGTAAGAGGTTGTCAGAGAACGAATTAGCTGTGCCTAAACCTGTGAGCGTTGTGGATCTTACCAACTACAAATTGCGTGAATCGAATTGGACCGATGATCATTTTCAAGTTATTCGTTATGCGGCGAAAGATGAAAAAGTGGTGCGTATTTTTGTTCATCCAGTGATCAAGCAAACCCTTTGTGAACAAGAAAACTCTGACGCTAATGATAGAGCTTGGTTAGGCAAAATAAGACCTTGGTGGGGACACCACTCCCACTTCCACGTTCGTTTAAAGTGTCCTGAAGGCAGTTCAAACTGCATAGCTCAAGCGAGCCCTCCTAAAGGTGACGGTTGTGGAGATGAACTTGCAAGTTGGGCTCCAAAGACTGTTCCAGTTCCACCTCCTAAAAAAGTAGCGAAAACTAAGAAAAAGAAAAAAGTTAAAGTGATGCCAAGTCAGTGTTTGGCCTTGATATCGAATAAGTAATCCTGTTCATCGAGGCTTTTTACAGTGGTACTGCCACTGGTTTTTTCGACTCTAAAACTGGAGAAACATCACACTTTTGTCTAGAGTTTATAAACACGAGATTAAGAACATCGTTTGATATTAATAAAAGCAATAACGGTATCAGCAAGGGCGATGGCGAATTTGACAAGGTTTGGTCAGGGATTGAGTGTTTTGGGGTGAAAGATGCGGCTTATATGCAGTATGCGAAATCAGAGTCTGATACCCGTCGATAGATAATTCAAGGATAAGACTATGACTATGATTTGTGCGAAGGAATTTTCAGAATGGTTAAGACATAGGTTCAACGCTGAAAGCTCGGGTATTTCAATTTCAAGAGATGACATCAATCAGCTAACAGGCAGACAACGTTTAGACCCTAGTTTCGTAAATGATGTTCACTATGAATTGATGCAGTATGGAATGGCATTTGTGACCGATACCAGCAGGGAAAACTTTTATCTTGTTCCTATAGCTCAATCAATAAACTGGCGAGAACGACTCGAATATCAATTTGAAAAAGAGCTCTTCTGCAATATTTATCCAATCGGAAAATCAGGATGAAAAAAAAGGTTCAACTTATGGTTAAGTTGAACCTTTCTTCTTTTAGGTCAAGCCTTGAATGATAACAAACTTCTCAAGTAGCTCGTCATCAGTTTCAATATGGTTTGGGTCAGTGATGATGCATTTTGTAATCGGACACACTGACTGGCATGTTGGCTTTTCATAGTGACCTTTACACTCTGTACATAAATCAGGATCGATCTCGAAGATGCTGTCGCCCATAGTGATTGCACCATTTGGGCATTCAGGATCACACATATCGCAGTTTATGCACTTGTCAGTAATTAACAGAGCCATTATTTTCTTCTCAAGTAAGTCGCTTAAGTAAAAATTATTTGCCTGATGCGTTACGTGTATCTTGGCCTTCGCTCAAGTTACGCATCAGCAAGCCGTACTCTAGATCTAGATCTGCTGGTACAGGAATAAATACAAAGTGACCGTTACCTTTCGCATCGTCGACCGCTTCAGATTTGCGGTTTTCCATAACTTCTAGTTTGAAAACAACGTTACCTTTCGGTGTCATCATTTCTAAGCTGTCGCCTACTAGGAACTTGTTCTTCACTTCTACTTCCGCTAGGTCACCACGGCGCTTACCTGTGAACTCACCAACAAACTGTTGAGTGTCAGAGATAGAGTAACCGTACTCGTAGTTTTGGTATGTATCGTGTGTATGGCGACGTAAGAAGCCTTCAGTGTAACCACGGTGAGCTAGGCTCTCTAGTGTACCCATTAGGCTTTCATCGAATGGTTTGCCTGCCACTGCATCGTCAATAGCTTTACGGTAAACCTGAGCAGTACGTGCACAGTAGTAGAAAGACTTAGTACGACCTTCAATCTTCAGAGAGTGAACACCCATCTTCGTTAGGCGCTCAACGTGTTGGATTGCACGAAGGTCTTTTGAGTTCATGATGTAAGTACCATGCTCATCTTCAAACGCTGCCATTTTCTCTTCTGGCTTGTGTGATTCAGAAAGCAGAACCACTTCGTCTGTTGGTTTACCAAGGCCTAGTGTGTTGTCTGGACGCTCATCTTGAACTTCAATGTCTTGCGTTTCTACTTCTTGAATAGCAACACCAGTAGGGTTTGCTTCAACGATCTGACCGTTTTCGTCTTCTTTCGCTGCTTCTGTTTTGTATTCCCAGCGGCAAGCGTTGGTGCAAGTACCTTGGTTTGGATCGCGCTTGTTCATGTAACCAGAAAGCAGACAACGGCCTGAGTAAGCCATGCAAAGAGCTCCGTGAACAAAGATCTCTAGCTCTGTTTCTGGGCAGTGTTCGCGAATCTCTTCGATCTCTTCAAGCGATAGCTCACGAGATAAGATCACACGCTCAACGCCTTGAGTTGACCAGAACTTAACGGTCGCCCAGTTTACTGCGTTTGCTTGAACAGAAAGATGGATTGGCATTTCAGGGAATGCTTCACGAACCATCATGATAAGACCAGGATCTGACATGATAAGCGCGTCAGGGCCCATGTCTACAACTGGTTTGAGGTCGCGAATGAATGTTTTTAATTTAGAGTTGTGCGGCTGAATGTTACATACAACATATAACTTTTTGCCTTGAGCATGAGCTTCATCGATACCGATTTGTAGGTTTTCGTGATTGAACTCGTTGTTACGAACACGAAGGCTGTAACGTGGCTGGCCTGCGTATACTGCATCTGCGCCGTAGGCGAATGCGTAACGCATGTTTTTGAGGCTTCCTGCCGGTGATAATAGTTCAGGTACAAATGGTTTTTGTGTAGTCATTGCTTCGTTCTCTAATCTGATCTCAAGTCAGGTTGATACCACCAAGTGATATCAAAGGGGCGCAAATTTTACGCTAAAATGAGTTTGGTTGATAGCCCTAAAGATAGCAATGACATTAACAAGAGGGTCTAGAGGCAGATATAAGTGAGAACTTAGTGAGAAATAAGCTCAGATACCGTTAGCACCTGAGCCTATAGTTTGACTGATTAAGCGTTAGGTTGAGTTAACCCGCCTAATGATTCAAATAGGTTTGGAAGGAAAACACTGAACTCACCACAAAGTAGAGAGAAGTCCGCATCAAAACGCGCAGCTTGATCTTCACGAGGAATATCGTCGTTTTCGTCTTTGAGCTCATCACTGAATTTTAGGCGTTTGATGCTGCCATCTTCTGCAAGAATGAATTCAATACGGTCTTGCCAGTTGATAAGAAGTTTCGTCACCATCTTATTGGCTTCGATGTGGTTTTTAATCTCATCAGCTTCTAGTTCTTGTTTCTTAACTCGAACAATACCGCCGTCTTCTTGAATAGATTTTAGTTCTGCTTCATCAAGCATAGTGATGCCTTGTGGCGTATCACCTGATTTCACCCATTCTGTAAGAGTCGTTTCGATCGCTTGCTCTGGGATAGCTGGCACTACTGGCAGGCTACCCATTGTCTTACGTAGCAATGCTAATACATCTTCTGCTTTTTTGTAGCTGCTCGCATCAACCACAATGAAACCTTCTTTTGGCATGATCAGCGCGTAAGTGAAGTTGCTGCGGCTGAATGCTCGAGGAAGTAGATCAATGATGATGTCTTCTTTTAGGCTGTCTTTCTCTTTCTTTTTCAGAGGGGTACCAGACTCTGCCTCAAGCGTTTCTACTTTTGCATTCAATGAATCTTTGATAACAGAAGCAGGAAGCATTTTCTCTTCTTTCTTTGCACAGATAAGAATGCGGTTTTCTGATACGTGCGTCATCATATCGCCATGTCTACCCATTGCGTGTACCCAACCAAACTTCTGTTTGTCTTGGCTACCACAAGGAGTAAAGCGGAATTCTTCAAGTTGTTTCTCTAGCTGATCTGCGTTGAAATCAATATCACGGTTGAAGCGATAGACTAGGCAATTTTTAAACCACATAAATTTTTCTCATACCTTTTTAGAAGTGCTTCATGATATGAGATCTAATTCGATTTGTCCCTAGCTCTGTATCAAAAGTTATAAAGTGAAATGTTTGAGACAGTTATATGAAAATTTGTTTTCAAAGGTCACAAAAGTGTCATAATTAACTCAGATAATGCAATGCGTTGATTAAATACAAAGGCTATTCAATTATGTCGAGAAGGATTCTGGTCGTTGAAGATGAAGCACCTATTCGTGAGATGCTGTGTTTTGTACTTGAACAAAAAGGCTACCAAGCAGTAGAGGCTGAAGATTACGATACAGCGGTAAACAAGCTATGTGAACCTTTCCCAGATCTAGTATTACTAGATTGGATGCTACCTGGTGGTAGCGGGATAAACTTTATCAAGCACATGAAGCGTGAAGAGTTAACTCGCAACATCCCAGTGGTGATGCTGACGGCTCGTGGCGAAGAAGAAGATAAGGTGCGTGGTTTAGAAGTGGGCGCTGATGATTACATCACCAAGCCATTTTCACCAAAAGAGCTCGTCGCTCGCCTGAAAGCGGTTATCCGCCGTGTAACGCCTACTGCATTAGAAGATGTGATTGATGTACAAGGCCTTAAGCTAGACCCAGTATCTCATCGTGTTACCGCAAGCGAAGGTCCAGTTGATATGGGACCAACAGAGTTCAAAATGCTGCATTTCTTTATGACGCACCAAGAGCGTGTGTACAGCCGAGAGCAGCTGCTTAACAACGTTTGGGGTACCAATGTTTACGTTGAAGACCGAACGGTTGATGTACATATTCGACGCCTGCGTAAAGCGCTTGAGTCTGCAGGTCACGATAAGCTAATCCAAACGGTTCGTGGCGCTGGCTACCGTTTTTCTACAAAGGCTTAATGTGGCTTCGCTGCCCAGTTTACGGAGTCCTGAATGGTTGAAAAGTTAACCTGGAAAAAGCTGGCTTGGGAGCTGGCTTTTTTTTACGCACCATGGGTTTTAGTCGGATGGATATTCGGTTACCTACCTTGGTTGCTGCTGGCTGCTACGGTATTGCAGCTCGGCTGGCATCTACACAACCAAATGCGTTTGTCCGCATGGCTGTGGGATGAGAAGCGTCTAACTCCACCTTCAGGCTCTGGGAACTGGGAATCTCTGTTTAACGGTATTTATCGTATGCAGCAGAGACAGCGTCGCAAACGCAAAGAACTGACTAACCTTATCCGCCGTTTCCGTAACGGTGCAGAATCGCTTCCCGATGCCGTTGTGGTATTTCGCGGTGAAGGAAACATCGTTTGGTGTAACAAGCTTGCTCAATATTTGCTGGGCTTTCGCTGGCCAGACGATTCTGGGCAACCTATCTCCAACTTGATCCGCACGCCGGACTTCATCAAGTACCTTAATAAACAAGATTTCTCAGAGCCGTTAGAGATGCCGTCGCCACTTAATGTGGAACGTATGCTCGAGCTGCGTATCGTGCCGTATACCGAGGGCGAACACCTCATGGTAGTACGTGATGTTACTCAGTTAAAACAGCTAGAAGGCATGCGTCGTAACTTTTTCGCTAACGTTTCTCACGAGCTACGCACTCCAATGACCGTACTTCAGGGCTATCTTGAAATGACGGAAGATCCAGACATGGTCGTTGGGCCTATGTGGCCTAAGGCTCATGGTGTGATGACCGAGCAGTTGAATCGCATGAACAGCCTAGTGAATCAGCTTTTAACACTTTCAAAAATCGAAGCTGCACCGATGCATGAGCTCGATGAAGTGGTGAATGTTCCGGCTATGCTTGAGGTTCTTGAAAAAGAAGCCGCAAGCTTAAGTGGTGATCGAGAACATAAGCTTGAATTTGATATTGATAAGAGCCTACGAGTTTTAGCTGATGAAGATCAGCTGAGAAGTGCGATATCGAATCTGGTGTATAACGCAGTCAAATACACACCACCGGGCGCAACGGTTAAGGTGCGTTGGTACCAAACCAGTCAAGGCGCGTGTTTGGATGTGTCAGACACTGGAGACGGTATTGAACCACAGCACTTACATCGACTCACAGAACGTTTTTACCGTGTTGATAAAGCGCGTTCACGCGATACTGGTGGTAGTGGTCTTGGGTTAGCGATTGTGAAGCATGCGCTTAGCCATCATGACTCACATTTAGAAATTCAAAGTGAAGTTGGCGTTGGTAGCCGATTCCATTTCACGCTACCTAATCGATTGACCGTGTCATGAATTTTTTGACTCGCAGGATGCGTTTACCCGTCAGCTTATTGTTAACATTTGCTTTGGTTAACCCCGTTCATGCCGAACAGGGTGTCGACTCACTTCCTGATTACGCTAAAGTTCCGGGTATTTCAGGGAGCCTATTGTCTGTTGGTTCGGATACCTTGGCGGGTATGACGACATTATGGATGGAAGAGTTCAAGTCTTACTACCCGAATGTGAACGCTCAAGTTCAAGCTTCTGGTTCTTCTACTGCCCCTCCTGCTTTAACGGAAGGCACTGCTCACCTTGGACCAATGAGTCGTCCAATGCGCCTACGAGAAGTCGAAGCGTTTGAAAGAGAGCATGGCTATAAGCCGACAGCACTGAGAGTCGCTATCGATGCGATTGGACTTTTTGTGCATCGTGATAACCCTATTGAAGGGCTCAACTTTCACCAGATTGACAGTATATTCTCAGAGACATTACGCTGCGGAGCAACAAGGCCCCTCAATAACTGGCAAGATCTCGGAATCGATCAGCCATGGGCGAAACATCGATTCCAATTGTTCGGTCGTAATTCCGTTTCGGGAACCTACGGCTATTTCAAACAAAACGCATTATGCGGCGGCGATTTTAAGAACCGAGTTAATGAGCAGCCAGGTTCTGCATCGGTTGTACAGTCGGTTGCCTCATCAATCAGCGGGATAGGGTACTCAGGTATTGGTTATCGAGTGGCCGGCGTTAAGTTAATTCCTATCGCAGAGTATGGTTCTGATTATGTAGAGCCGACTCGAACGAATATCTTGAGCGGTGATTACCCTCTATCTCGCTTTCTTTATGTGTATGTGAATAAGCACCCAGATAAACCACTTTCTCCTGTTGAAAGAGAGTTCCTCACTTTTGTGTTCTCAAAGCAAGGGCAAGAACTGGTAGAGAAAGATGGCTATTTAGCTATACCGTCAGAGTTCGCTGAGCAAGAATTGGCAAAAATCGGACTCTGATTTAGGTACTATGAACGTAGAAAATTAACGTAGAAACCTAACGTATGAACAGCTTGCTAGCCGCAGGCTGTTTTTATTTTGTTGGCGCATCATTCAAGCTTCAACGACCATCCAGCATCTTGCCAGCGTCGTTGTTCTTCTTTGAGCTCATAATCAAGCAGTTGATTTTCAGCTAACCAGTCGATGGTATCTCCTTCTAAACACCAATTCTCATCTTGCTCAATGGTTAATTTTACATTCGGTATTGGCGATTGGTTTCGCTGTCGATTGAGCAGGATTGCTATCCTCAGTATTCGAATTAACAACGCTATCTGCCCTGTATTGAATAGCGTGAGATCCGGTAAGTCACTAAGCTTAATTGCTTTTCTTTGATAGCGAACTAATGCTGAGATCAGACGCTGCTGCTCAGTATTGAAACCGGGCATAGTCGTATGTTTAAGCAGATAAGCTGAATGGCGGTGATAGCCTTGGAATGCGATGCTTTGTCCCACTTCATGAAGCAATGCAGCCCATCCAATCAGATCATAAAGTTCATTATTTACCGCAGTACTCACCTGAGGTTGCGCTTGTTTCAGTAATGAAAGGGCGAGTGCTTTGACTTTCTGGCCATGAACTACGTCAACATGGTATCGAGAGACAAGCGTTTCGGCGGTTCTTGTTCGAACATCAATATCTTTAAACCGATCTTCCATGTCATAAAGCACCCCTTCTCTTAAGGCACTATCGGAGAAATGCAATTCATTGATGTTGAGCATATCCATAGTTGCTGAAAGAATCGTGACGCCAGCGGCAAACACCGGCTTTCTTTCATCGCTTAAACCTGAAAGGGCTAATCCCTTAGAAGATGGAAATTCACATAAGTGGTTCTTCAAATAGGATAGGCGTTGCGGCGTAATGAGACCATCGGTGAACCCTAAGCCAATGAGTACCTCTTTTATTGATTTGGCGGTTCCTGATGAGCCAAAGGCAACTTCCCAAGAGATTTGTTTGTATTCTTCAATTAATGGCATCAACAGGCGAGTAGCAGAGACATAAGCATCGGAGAAGTGCTGTGATGTCAGCCCTCCATCGGCAAAGAAGCGCTGAGTAAAACTGACGCATCCCATCGGTAAGCTACGCATTATTTGGGGTGTAAAGCCTTGCCCTGCGACTAATTCAGTACTCCCTCCACCTATATCAATAACTAATTTGGATTCGGAAGCGGCTTGAGTGTGCTCTACGCCGTTATAGATAATTCGAGCTTCTTCTTGACCTGAGATGATCTCTATTGGAAAAGGAAACCATGGTTTAGCTTGCTCTAAGAAGTCTTTGGTATTTTTAGCCTTTCTTAGGGTATGAGTCGCGACGACTCTGACATCATCAAGTTCAAAATCCGCTAGTCGTTCTGCGAATACCTTGAGGCACTCTAAACCTCGCTCGATAGCGCTTTCGGATAAGAAGTTATGCTCATCCAACCCATCGCCTAATCTCACTTTCTGTTTATGTCTGCTGACTAATTGCAGGTGTTGATCGAATACTCGTGCAACCACCATATGAAAGCTGTTCGAACCTAAATCGATAGCGGCAATACATCGAGAATGTTTGTTATCAATTAGCGGCATGATTTCTTCTCTTGTTTGTACTTCTTGCGAGCAAGTTTCTCCATACGTTTAATATAGTGGTAAGTGGAGAGTTGTGACGTCGGGTAATCAAGTAGGTTTGCTGGTGGTTGTGTGTAAGAGTTGCTCATCGCTTGGTCTAGCACTCGAGCTTTGTTGCTGTCATCGAAATGAAACTCGGTGATATCGATAATGGTTTGCTTGATCTTTGGATCTAAAATTGGAGCTGCAACTTCGATGCGGTGATCAAAATTTCGTGTCATCCAGTCAGCGGAAGATATATAGACCTTCGGCTTTCCAGCGTTACCAAATATCATCACTCTCGGATGTTCGAGGAAACGATCGACCACACTGACTATCTCAATATGATCACTGATGTTGGGTATGCCAGGGACAAGAGAGCACATGCCGCGAATGACCATTCTCACTTTTACATTGGCTTGGCTAGCCTGATAGAGCTTTTCAATGATCTCTCGATCGACCAAGTTGTTGAGTTTTAGAGTGATGCTTGCAGGTTTACCTTCTATCGCGTTTTGTATTTCATTATCTATCAATTGGTACAGACGTTTTCTAGTATTCTTTGGTGACACAATCAGTTGCTTGAACTGGGACTTTTGATAAGGGTTTTCAATATACTTAAAGACTTGTCTCACCTCTTGAGTCAAATCTTCATTCGCAGTGAGCAGAGAAAAATCGGTATACACGCGCGCTGTAACTTCATGGAAGTTGCCAGTGCCAATATGGGCATAATGCTCGGTATGCTTGCCTTCTTTTCGTTTGATGAGCAGCAACTTGGAATGGATCTTCAAACTTGGGATGCCATGGATGACTTTTACACCCGCTTCTTGAAGTTTCTTGGTCCATTGAATGTTGGCTTGCTCATCAAAGCGTGCTTGCAGCTCGACAACCACAGTGACCTTTTTGCCATTGTGCGCCGCATCGATGATCGAGCTGAGGAGTTTTGAGCCTTCCGCAACACGGTAAACGTTTATTTTGATGGAGGTTACCTTCGGGTCAAAGGAAGCCTGCCTAACCAGTTCAGTGATGTGACTAAAGGTGTGATAAGGATAATGCAGTAAGATGTCGCGAGCTTTGATCGCTTCGAAATAGTTTGGGTAATGGCTGAAATGCGCGCACTTAATCGCGGGTAGAGGACGATTAACTAAATCACGTCGGTTAAGGCTTGGGAACTCAGAGAAATGTTTGAAGTTATGATAGCGACCACCTGCGATGACACTGTCATAGTCAGACAGTTTAAGTCTGACTTGTAAGAAGTTGAGCATTTCAGTTGGCATTTCAGATTCATAGATCAGACGTATCGGCAGTGCCGTTAAGCGCTGTTCTAAACCTAAAGACATCGATTCTAATAGGTTATTTTCATTGTCCTCTTGCAGATCATAATCGGCATCACGTGTCATTTTTATCGCAAAACAACGCAATGAGTCATACTCAAAGAATCCTTTAAGTAAGTCATCCAAACAAAATCGAACTATATTATCTAACAAGATCAAAGTTGTACGCTGCGAACCCGAAGTTTCCGGTAACTTAACAAATCGAGGGAGTGCTTCTGATGGGATTTCGAGTAAGACATATTGAGATGATGCATCACGCTCGATGTCGATGGCTAAGTAACTTTGTTCATCTTTGAGAATATTAAGTAACTGGCTATCTTCGTTCAAGAGAATCGGAGTTAAGTGTGGCAGCACTTTTTTCTTAAAGTACTTTTTTATCCAGCCACTTTGTTCTTCGCTGATTTGTTGTTCGTTGACCAGAAAAATACGATTGCGTACCAATTCCAATAGCAAGTCGTTATACAGTTCATGGAATTGAGCATCGAGCTTGCTTGCTTTGCTCTGCATTTTAGTCAGTAGGCTTTTCGGCGAGTTGGAGGTTAGCTGTGGATCTTGAAGTAAGATCTTTCGTTTCACGTCAGCAAATCGGACTTTGTAAAACTCATCGAGGTTTTTTGAGTAAATACCTAAAAAACGAACTCTTTCGATTAAGGGCACTGACTTGTCGGCTGCTTCTTGGAGCACTCTTTCATTGAAGGATAACCAGCTAAGTTCTTTTGTGACATAGTCTTTTTCCATCGAGATGATAATCCTTGAGTGCTGGCTATAGAGCTGATTACTTTAATTTAGAATGACAAAATTCACAAAATCTATGATCTTACTTTAAGAAATATGGTCAACAAACTTGTTATTAGTTTCAGTTGTTTAACGTAACTTGTAATATAATTGTCATCTAACGTACATATTATGTCAGTAGCTAAAAAAAGGTAGATAAACAGATGGCTTCAGCCCAATTTTCATTGAAAGAGCGTGACAAAAAAAGATGGTTGAAAGATCGTCTCGTCCGTTTTTCAGTGACATGTGGTGCCGTCAGTGTTCTAGCTGCTCTGGTATTGATCTTTGTTTACTTGGCGATGGTCATTTTACCGGTGTTTTCTGATACTGGTTTAGAGACAGACCAAGCCGTAAAGACCGTTGCTGTAGAAAAGCCTATCGCCTTATCTGTTGATGAATACGGTCAGCATGCATTTACTATCGAAAAATCTGGCTTGGTGCAGTTTTGGGATTTAGAGTCTCAAAATACACACTCTTACTTTGAGCGAAATGTTTTAGCCAATCCTGTTGCCTTCTCTCGAAATACCCCATCAGAAAACTGGTTTGCCTTTGCCGATAGTGCAAGCAACCTTACTTTTTTCTATCCTGAGTATAGTGCGCCTGTGCTGCAAAAGGGCAGTGAAGCCGATCCTAAAATTGAGCAAATCGATCTCCCAGAACCATTTTTAAATGATGAACCCTCAAATGGGGCGACGATCGAAAAATTCGCGTTCTCTAAGAATGGACGTGGTATCACGGTTGCCGCTCAGCTAAGTGACCAACGAGTCTTAGTGAAGTGGTACCAAAGTGATGTTACGGGTCAGTATGTTTTTCAGAAGAGCCAATGGTTATCGGATAAGTTGGGCTTGCAGCAACAGTTGTTAGTCACACCTGATGGCCAAACCTTATATCTCCGAGCCCAATCGGATTTAGTGGTTTTGAAGCTATCAGATAGCGGCTTCAATGTTCGTGAAGCGATTGATCTTAGCTTGAATGATGCGAAGCACTCGGTGAAAAGTATCGATTTACTGTCTGGAGCTTATTCACTGTTGGTTACGCATGAGGACGGACAGGTTTCTCAGTGGTTCGATGTACTCAAAGATGAAAAGCGTAGCCTGACCCATATTCGAGACTTCCAACTTGCTGAACAAGTGCAATTTATTTTGCCTGATACTTATAGAAAGGGTTTTTATAGCTTCTATAAGAACGGCACATTACAAAGCCACTATACGACCAGTGAAAAACTGTCGCTGTTCGAGCGTGCATTTGATAAATCACCACAATTAGCGGCTATGTCTGCCAATGAACTGCATCTGGCGACGCTGATTGATGGCACCATCAGTGTGGCTAAGGTCGATAATGAATACCCACAAATATCATTCTCATCGCTTTGGCAAAAGGTCTGGTATGAAAGTTACCCTGAGCCGCAATACGTTTGGCAATCAACGTCGGCGAATGATGACTTTGAAGAGAAATTCAGTTTAGTACCTATCACATTCGGTACTATCAAAGCAGCTCTGTTTGCGATGATGTTTGCCGTGCCGGTTGCTGTGCTCGGAGCTATTTACACCGCTTACTTTATGTCTCCACGCATGCGAAGAGTGGTGAAGCCTTCGATAGAGCTGATGGAAGCACTTCCGACCGTGATCATCGGATTCTTGGCCGGGCTTTGGTTTGCTCCAATCGTCGAGACGCATTTAACGGCCGTCTTCTCATTGATGGTGTTATTACCACTGAGCACACTGCTGACTGGACTTGTTTGGTTCTGTTTACCGAAGAGGGTAACGGGTCGCTTCTCTAATGGTTGGCATGCTCTGATATTGATTCCGGTATTGGTGATTACTGTGGTTGCGGTGTTTGCTGGTGGAAACAACATTGAAGCCTTGTTATTTGGTGGTGATATTCGTACCTTCTTGGCTAGCTATGGTATCGACTTTGACCAACGCAATGCGCTAGTGGTTGGTTTTGCTATGGGCTTTGCGGTCATCCCAACGATTTTCACTATTGCTGAAGATGCTATTTTCTCTGTACCTAAACATTTGTCTGATGGCTCATTAGCGTTGGGTGCGACGGCGTGGCAGACGCTTATTTATGTGGTGTTATTGACGGCGAGTCCAGGTATCTTTTCAGCGGTTATGATGGGCCTAGGTCGAGCGGTTGGCGAAACCATGATCGTCTTGATGGCGACAGGTAACACTCCAATTCTTGACTGGAATATTTTGGAAGGGATGAGAACCTTATCGGCAACGATTGCTGTTGAGCTACCAGAATCAGAAGTAGGCGGTTCTCATTTCCGCTTGCTGTTCTTGGCTGCACTCTTGCTGTTTATCTTTACATTCGCGGTGAACTCAGTTGCTGAGTGGGTTAGACAAAGACTGAGAGATAAATATCGTGCGCTGTAGTTTTAAAGGTTTGCCTCAATGTGTATCAATGGCTTTTAGTGGCTTGACTAGCGTGTCTCTTGATCTTTGCAGCTCCTTGATTTCAGCACGCCAAGAGCAAGGTCGATCATGATGAATAAACTGAAGTCATTATTATCTTGGGTTAAATCGGGCTCTCCGTGGATCTGGCTTACGGGCGGGGCGGTGAGCATCAGTATGCTTTCTGTTCTTGGCCTAATGCTGCTGATTGGTTGGAAGGGCTTAACCTATTTTTGGCCCGCACCTTTGTATCAATGGCAAGTTGACTCCAAAGACTTATCGCTAGTGGTCGATCTTGACGAAACCGTATCAAAACAAGATGTATTGGTTGGTCAGTTATATGAACGAAAATACATCCCGATAGAGCAAGTTCCACAAGTCCATGACCTTTTGTCTCCTCAAAATTTGTCGACTGGGCTGATACAGCGCTTAAGCATCAAAGTTGCTAACAGAGAACTGTACCCTGCGGACTTTGTTTCTATTCTGGATGTTAACTTACGTGAACCCACTACCCCGCTTGATTGGGTTGTGATTGAACGAAGTCGAGGTGGTTATTTCTTTGGTAAGCCGGTGGGTTTTAAAACCGCTTCTGGCACCTTTGATTCGAACATAGACCAAAAGCTCGAACAAGGCTTGGCGTTCGCTGATGCGCTACGTAAAGAAACGTCGCGTGTCGTGAACCAAGAAATTCGTAATATCAGCTGGCAATTGGAAAACCTGCGCTTAGAAAAGCGTAAGCTTGAACTCAATGAGTCAGTGAGTGATGAATACCTTACAACCTATACTCAAACTAAACTGGAATTAAACCGCCAGTTAGGTGAAGCCGAAGTTAAGCTTGAGCACCTTAGAACGCAACTTAATGTCGAAAGCTTGCTGGTTGAGGATATGACAGGCGAGCTGGTCGAGATCTCGCTCAGCCACATTCTGGATTATTGGTACCCAAATAATATGTCTTACCTAGAAAAGGTTGGGCACTGGGGCAAACAAGTTTGGAAATTCTTATCAGAGAACCCACGAGACTCAAACTCTGAAGGCGGTGTATTCCCTGCCATTTTCGGTACAGTACTGTTGGTTATTCTCATGTCGATCGTCGTGATGCCTCTTGGCGTGGTCGCTGCGATATATCTTCATGAATACGCAAAAAACAACGCACTAACACGTTTAATTCGTATCGCCGTGATTAACTTGGCGGGTGTACCGTCGATTGTGTATGGCGTTTTTGGTTTAGGCTTTTTCGTCTATACCATTGGTGGCTCGATTGATACGTTGTTCTATGCAGAGCGATTGCCAGCACCGACATTTGGTACGCCGGGTCTACTTTGGTCAGCACTAACCTTAGCGGTCTTGACGCTTCCAGTCGTTATCGTAACCACGGAAGAGGGCTTAACGCGTATTCCTAGTGCAGTGAGGCACGGTTCATTAGCGCTTGGTGCGACTCAATTTGAGACGCTTTGGCGCATTGTTTTACCGATGGCAAGCCCAGCGATTATCACTGGTTTAATTTTGGCAATCGCGAGAGCCGCGGGGGAAGTTGCACCACTTATGCTGGTGGGTGTTGTTAAATTGGCATCTAGCTTGCCAGTCGATGGTCAGTTTCCGTATTTACACTTAGATAGAAAGTTCATGCATTTAGGCTTTCATATCTATGATGTTGGTTTTCAAACCTCTAATATCGAAGCGGCACGACCTTTAGTGTATGCGACTTCATTTTTATTGGTTACGGTGATTGTTGGGTTGAACTTAACAGCCATCAATATCCGTAATAACTTGCGTGAAAAATACCGAACCTTAGGACAAGATTAGATGTTCTCGATTAATGAAACCTTGGGTTACCAAGCACCACTTGATGTTCACAATCTGAAGGATGAGCAAATTGCTATCTCGATCGAAGGGCTAAATCTTTACTATAAAGAGAGCCAAGCACTTGATGATATCTCGATGCAGATCCCGAAGGGGCAGGTGACGGCGTTTATCGGCCCTTCTGGGTGTGGTAAGTCGACTCTGCTGCGCTGCATTAATCGCATGAACGATCTTGTTGAAGGCTGTAAGGTTTCCGGGAAAGTGAAGCTTCATGGCAAGAACGTCTATCACCCTAAGGTGGATGTTGCGACCTTACGACGCCGTGTGGGTATGGTATTCCAGCGTCCAAACCCTTTTCCTAAATCCATCTATGAGAATGTGGTTTATGGCTTGAGGCTACAAGGCGTTAGCAACAGCCGAGACCTTGATGATGCGGTTGAACGCTCTCTGCGCGCTGCTGCGTTATGGGATGAAGTGAAAGATCGGTTGCATGAGAATGCTTTTGGTTTATCTGGCGGTCAACAGCAGCGTTTGGTTATCGCTCGTGCGGTTGCGATTGAGCCTGAAGTGCTGTTGTTAGATGAGCCGACATCGGCACTCGATCCGATTTCTACTTTGACGATTGAAGAGTTGATCAACGATCTCAAAACGCAATACACAGTGGTGATTGTTACCCACAACATGCAACAAGCCGCGCGTGTAAGTGACCATACTGCCTTTATTCATATGGGAAAATTGATCGAGTACTCAGATACGGACTCAATTTTTACGTCTCCATTGAAAAACCAGACGGAAGACTACATTACTGGTAGATATGGCTAACCTCTCCAAAGGTGTCATCTAGAGCTAAGTCACTCTACAAAAATGGCTTTCTTCATTTCTTTCAAGGAGCAAGTATGCATTTCGGTCGCCACATTTCAGGGCAATTCAATGTCGAGTTAGAATCGATCCGTACTCATGTATTGACCATGGGCGGGTTAGTGGAGCAGCAACTCTCGTTTGCAATGCAGGCGCTTCATAAAGACGATGTTGAATTGGCCAAAAAAGTGATTCGTGATGACCACAAAGTGAATGCGATGGAAGTGTCGATTGATGAGGCGTGTACTCGAATCATTGCAAAGCGTCAGCCGACAGCGAAGGATCTGCGTTTGATTATGGCGATCATCAAAACCATTACCGATCTGGAACGTATTGGCGATGTTGCTTCTAAAATTGCGCAAGGTGCTATTGAGATCCCTTCAACCAAAGAGCAAAAATTCCATGTTTCGTTAGAGCCTCTTTGCCGTCAGGCAATCACCATGCTTCACCAAGTGTTAGATGCTTTTGCTCGTATGGATGTTGATGCGGCTGCTGAAGTTCACAAACTTGATGATAAGTTGGATGCGGAATACGAAGCCGTTATTCGTCAGTTAATGACCTATATGATGGAAGACCCTAAGAACATCCCTAATATTTTGCAGGTGATGTGGTCAGCTCGTGCGATTGAGCGAGTGGGAGACCGCTGCCAAAATATCTGCGAATACATTATTTACTTTGTGAAGGGTAAAGATGTACGTCACCTCGGTGATCAAAGCCTTGATGACGCACTAAAATAGAGCTTATCTTTAGAAGCTAATAATGGCACCAAGATTGAAATTGACCGTTGTGTCGTAAGGCACAAAGGTTTTGTTGTGATCAAAAATATTCATATCAACACCAGCACGTAATCCAAGCATTGGTGTCGCTTGGTAAACGTAGGCCCCGCCTAGGCTTATACCATGTGTTGTTTTCTCTTCTACTTCGCCTGAGCGCGTTTTCGTACCGTCATAACTTGCCACGCCAATTTCAGCCTGAAAGCCGTGGATTTGGTTTCTTCCAAACATGTTTTGCTTCGTAACAGGTTTAAATCAAGAGAGCTGAATAAGTCTTTAGCCATATCTATCCATGAAAATTTTCTGCGCTATTAAATCTAATATACGTCAGTCAGTTAGATTAGTCAGCGAGGTTCTCTGGATTTATGCTGGCGACTATTGCCCTAAGCGGTGAGGGCGGCTCTCACATCAGATATCTTACTCGCATCTGTCACTGGGATCTGATAATCATCAATATTATCACTGCCCATTTGAGCACTTGAGTTGTTTTCCATTAGACTCGGCCTTGTCGATTTACCTGAAAGGTGAAGAGCAGGTACTTGGGTAGCGCTTTGAATCATTTTGGCATTCGCAGCGTTAACGCCAGCCCCCGCCATGATATCAATTCGTCCATCGGCTTGTTTGACCATTGCAGCCAATACATCGATACCTTGCTCAGCATTAGCAGCAAGCCCTGATGTCAGGACTCTTTCGCATCCAAGTGTAATGATTTGTTCTAATGCTGCTTGGAAATCAGAGCTTTGATCGATGGCTCTGTGGAAGGTAATCCCAAGCTTTAACGAGTGCGCTTTGTCAGCCAGTTGTTGCATCTTTGGCATATCAATACTTCCGTTCGGCGCTAACACACCAAGTACGACCCCATCCAATCCTGCATTTGCGCAAGCTTCAATATCTTCAAGCATACAGAGCATATCGTCGTTATCGAAAATGAAGTCGCCTTGTCTTGGGCGTATCATAGCGTAGACCGGAACCGACGAAACTATTGCCGCTTGTTTCATCATTCCGAAGCTTGGAGTTAATCCGCCAAGTGCTAATGAAGAGCAAAGCTCAATTCGATTCGCGCCACCAGATAGTGCGGTATGAAGAGATTCTAAGTTATCGATACAGACTTCAATTTCGGTGTTCATCGTGTTTATCCGTTCAAAAAGATACTGATGAAATAATAGCAATCTAGGTGTGATTCTGAATAGATGGGGATAAGGGAAAATAGAGGTAAAGTTTAGGTTTATCGCTACCTCAATTATCTATTACAAGAGTCAGTCTAGGGGAGCGAGGAGGGGGAAAACAAAAAGCCCGAAGCGTTAACTTCGGGCTTTTAATAGGACTTTACTTCTTAACTGATTGGCGGTGCGCTTTGCGCTATTAGCTTATGCTTTATGTCTCTTTAAAGAGAATCTTCCAACCATTAACCCGCGTTGAGTTCGGGCTTAAGAGGTAATTACTTGCTTAGGTCGTCAGCGTGCTCAGATAGGAATGCTGCAACACCTTTTGGAGATGCGTCCATACCTGATTTACCTTCTTCCCATTGTGCAGGACAAACTTCACCGTTCTTCTCGTGGAAGTTTAGTGCGTCTACCATGCGTAGCATTTCGTCGATGTTACGACCTAGTGGAAGATCGTTAACTACTTGGTGACGTACAAGGCCGTCAGCGTCGATTAGGAAAGAACCACGGAAAGCAACGCCTGCTTCTGGGTGCTCAACATCGTATGCTTTGCAGATCTCGTGCTTAACGTCAGCAACTAGAGGGTATTTAACTTGACCGATACCGCCATCAGCGATAGCAGTGTTACGCCATGCGTTGTGAGAGAATTGAGAATCGATAGAAACACCGATTACTTCAACGCCTTTAGCTTGGAAATCTTCAAGACGGTTGTCGAAAGCGATTAGCTCTGAAGGACAAACGAAAGTGAAGTCTAGTGGGTAGAAGAAAACTACAGCTTTCTTACCTTTAGTGAATTCTGCGAAGTTGAAGTTATCAACGATCTCACCGTTACCTAGAACAGCTGCTGCAGTAAAGTCAGGGGCTTGACGACCTACTAGTACCATTTTGGAATCTCCTAAAAAATTAGTTGGCCCAACACATCTTTGTTTGGGCTCCGTTTCTACGGGACAAACTATAGTACAATCGGTACTATAGAAAAAAGCGAATTAAATAGATTAAGTTAATCGAAAAAAGCGATAAGCTTATTCTTTGTCCTGTCCTTAGGTCGAATGACCTTTACCTAACTTATCCTACTCATATTACAAAGTAATTTCATGAATAAATGGCCAAGTCTTAAGCAACTTCACTATCTTGTTACTCTTCACGAAACTCGTCATTTCAGTGATGCCGCAGATCGCTGTTTCGTCAGTCAATCTACGCTAAGTAAAGGCATTCAAAACCTAGAAGAGCTGATTGGTTGCCCGCTTTATGAGAAGAAAGATAAAAAGAGCCCGCTAGTTTTCACGCAAGCAGGTGAGCTGGTGGTCAAGCACGGTCGAGAGCTACTAGCGAAAGGACAAGATCTCGTAGAGCTTGGAAATCTATGTAACGGGGATGCGATGCAAGGGCAGCTGCGAGTCGGGTGTATTCCTACTATAGCGCCGTTCCTTTTGTGCGATTTGGTACAGGAAGCCAACCAGCGCTTTCCACAATTAAATTTGCTGTTACGTGAAGACACAACGACCAACCTATTGGCTGCGCTGCGTCATGGAGACTTAGATGTGCTGATTCTGGCTTTGCCTGTCGATATCGACAATATGGAAAGCCAAGTTGTTGGGCAAGACCCTTTCCGGATGGTGATCAGTCGCAATCAAGCTGATGGTATTCGCGTTCCGATTAAATACGATGACCTGCCAGACGAATCTGTATTTTTGTTGGAGAACGAGCATTGCTTAACCGAGCATGCTGTGTCGGCTTGTAAGTTAACGGATAAAGAGAAGATCAACCCGTTCACTGCGACGAGCCTTCACACATTGGTGCAAATGGTGGCCAATGGTTTAGGAACCACCTTTATTCCGCAAATGGCGATCGACCACGGTTTATTGGAAAACCAGAATCTCGTTGTGATCGATCCTCCTGGTCAGCAGGCCTACCGAGATATTGGCCTTGTCTGGCGACCAAGCTCTTCGCGTCGTGAGACATTCCATCAATTAGCGGATGTGGTATCTGAGCTTCTATAATAATCCGCTGCGACAACAATCCCTCTGAGCGGCTGAATTGGCCGCTCTTCTTTATATCAATTCCGAGCGTTACTCTACTTCTGCTTCTTCTGGCTCTACTTCTTCTTGCAGCTCCAGTAAATTGATCGCTATCGTGACAAAATCGCTGTCTGTAATAATGCCTACTAGTTCGTGGTTTTCTACGACAGGTAAACAGCCCACTTTATGTTTCTGCATGTAGATAGCCGATTCTTTTAATCCTGCACGCGGCTCTACCGACATAACACTTTTGTGCATGATGTCGTTGAGGGGAGTAGCAAGAGTAAAAGATTGAGCTTGTGGGATGTTTTGTAGGCTGGATTCTTGAGCGGCGAGAACGTCTCGTTGTGTGACGACACCTAGTAGTTGCCTGTCGGAATCGACGACCGGAATATGGCGGATATCAAGTGCTTCCATCATGTGCTTAGCATCGGCCAGTGAGTGTGAGCGCAATAGGGTATGAGGGTTGCGAGTCATCATATCTTCAACCTTGATCATACGAACCTCCTTCTTTTTTATTTGTTGCTATTACTATAGTTTTTTATCCAAAAAATAACTGAGATCTGACGCATTCTTGGGTGAGTTTTATGCAACTAATTCTTTAGCTTGAGGAGGTGAATCAGTCGCATTATTTTACGCCTCTTTACAATAATCCAGTGCTGTAAACCTTGCTATTGCGGCTCGTGTGCCTATACTAGCCCACTGCGAAATTTTTAGTCGTGTTTGCGATGTGTTTCTGGTAACGATTGACTTACCGTAACGATTATCCAGCAACTACGATTTATGATTCGTCAACGGCACAAATCTCATCAACTAAGACAAGACTAGACACATGCAAGTTTCAGATTTTCACTTTGACCTACCAGATGAACTCATTGCTCGCTACCCTCAAGAGGAGCGTACAGCAAGCCGCCTGCTTAAATTAGATGGCAACAGCGGTAACCTAGCTGATGGTTCGTTTAAAGACGTTTTAGACTTGGTTGAGCCAGGCGATCTTGTTGTTTTCAATAACACTCGAGTGATTCCAGCTCGTGTATTTGGTCGCAAGGCATCAGGCGGTAAGCTTGAAGTGCTGGTTGAACGTATGCTTGATGAGAAAAGCATTCTTGCGCATGTTCGTTGTTCTAAATCACCGAAGCCGGGTACCAAGTTGTTCCTTGGTGAGAACGATGAATATGAAGCTGAAATGGTGGCGCGTCACGATGCGTTATTCGAAATCCATTTCACATCCGATCAAAGCGTTTTAGAGATTCTTAACAGTGTTGGTCACATGCCACTGCCTCCTTACATCGATCGTCCTGATGAAGATGCAGATAAAGAGCGCTACCAGACTGTCTATAATGAAAAGCCGGGTGCGGTTGCAGCGCCAACAGCAGGCCTTCACTTTGATGACAAGCTAATGGCTGACATGAAAGAAAAAGGTGTTGAGTTTGCTTACGTGACGCTTCACGTTGGTGCTGGTACGTTCCAGCCAGTAAAAGTAGATAACATCAATGATCACCACATGCATGCTGAGTACGTTGAAGTGCCGCAAGAAGTGGTCGACGCCGTAGCTGCAGCAAAAGCTCGTGGCGGACGTATTATTGCTGTTGGTACAACATCAGTACGCTCACTAGAAAGTGCAGCGCAAGATGCATTGAAGAAAGGCACCGAGCTCGTTCCTTTCTTTGGTGATACAGAAATCTTCATCTTCCCTGGCTATGAATACCAGTTGGTGGATTGCCTGATTACCAACTTCCACTTGCCAGAATCAACACTGATTATGTTGGTGAGTGCATTTGCAGGTTACGACAACGTGATGGGCGCTTACGATCACGCCGTGAAGAGCGAATACCGTTTCTTCAGCTACGGCGATGCGATGTTCATCAATAAGAAAACGAGCTAACTTAAGCTGGTTTAAGCGATACAAAAATTTACGGGTGCTAGCAGTAAGCTAGGAGTCGGGCAGGGTGTCTGTCTAATCTCTCGCAAGGAATACGCGACCGCTCCTCATAGAACCCACTAGACTGAACTTTTGTTTGGCCTAAGGTTCTGAATTAACAGTCAGATTGTTTCTCTGGCATATTGGAGGCTTCGTGAAATTAAAATACGAACTTAAAAAAACTAATAGCGGCGCACGTCGTGGTCAACTTCAGTTTGAACGCGGTACCGTTGAAACCCCAGCATTCATGCCTGTAGGTACTTACGGTACTGTTAAAGGTATGACACCTGAAGAAGTAAAAGACACAGGTGCTGAAATCCTATTAGGTAACACATTCCACCTATGGCTACGTCCTGGTCAAGAAATCATGAAAATGCACGGTGACCTGCACGATTTCATGAACTGGCACGGTCCTATCCTGACTGATTCAGGCGGCTTTCAAGTATTCAGCCTAGGTGCAATGCGTAAAATCACTGAAGAGGGTGTTCATTTCCGTAACCCTGTAAACGGTGACAAGATCTTCATGGACGCTGAGAAGTCTATGGAAATCCAAAAAGATTTAGGCTCAGACATCGTAATGATCTTCGATGAGTGTACGCCTTACCCTGCGACACACAAAGAAGCAAAAGACTCAATGGAGATGTCTCTTCGTTGGGCTGAGCGTTCACGTAACCACTTCGACAAACTTGAAAACCCGAACTCACTGTTCGGTATCGTTCAAGGTGGCGTGTACGAAGACCTTCGTGATGTATCCGTTAAAGGCCTAACAGAAATTGGTTTTGACGGTTACGCAGTAGGTGGCCTAGCAGTAGGCGAACCAAAAGAAGATATGCACCGCATTCTTGAGCACACATGTCCTCAACTGCCAGAAGATAAGCCACGTTACCTAATGGGCGTAGGCAAACCGGAAGACTTGGTTGAAGGTGTTCGTCGCGGTATCGACATGTTTGACTGTGTAATGCCAACGCGAAATGCACGTAACGGCCACCTGTTTGTGACTGAAGGTGTGATCAAGATCCGTAATGCGAAGCATAAAACCGATACAACACCACTAGATTCAGAGTGTGACTGTTACACTTGTAAGAACTACAGCAAGTCGTACTTACACCATTTGGATCGTTGTAACGAAATCCTAGGTGCTCGACTGAACACGATTCATAACCTGCGTTTCTACCAACGAGTAATGTCAGACATTCGTCAGTCTATCGATGAAGACCGCTTTGAAGAGTTCGTTGCAGAGTTCTACGCAAGAATGGGGCGTGAAGTGCCACCACTAGGTAAAGAATCTTAGTATTTCTTTTTTGCGAGCCCTATCTCTCTTCCGAGTGATGGGGCTTGAAAATAAAGGGATGCAACCCAATTAGACAAACAATTACGAAAATATAAATAGAGGATGTTTTAAATGTTTATTTCTCAAGCTCACGCAGCAGCAGAAGGTGCACCAGCAGGCGGCGGTTTCGAAATGCTTATCATGCTAGGTATGTTCGCTGTGATCTTCTACTTCATGATCTACCGTCCACAAGCTAAGCGTGTTAAAGAGCACAAGAACCTTATGTCTTCTATGGGCAAAGGCGATGAAGTTCTTACAAGCGGCGGCCTAATCGGCAAGATCACTAAGATTGCAGAAGACAGTGACTACGTTGCTATCGAACTGAATGCAAACAACGAAGTAGTTATCAAGAAAGACTTCGTTACAGCAGTGCTACCAAAAGGTACTCTGAAATCTCTATAAACAGCTAGAGGATCCTCGCTGTGCTAAACCGTTACCCGTTATGGAAGTACCTGATGGTGGTGTTTACTATCGCCATCGCTGCGTTGTACGCACTTCCGAATATATACGGTGAAGATCCGGCAGTTCAAGTTACAGGGGCGCGCGGCGCCTCTGTAGATATGTCTACGCTGGATGCTGTCACCAATGCTCTTGAAGCTGAAAATCTTTCTACTAAATCCGTTGCTCTAGAAAACGGTTCCATTCTTGTTCGCTTTAACGATACAGACTCTCAAATCAGTGCCCGTGATGTCATCACTGAAGCATTAGATGAAGATGTAATCGTTGCTTTAAACTTAGCGGCTTCAACTCCTGATTGGCTTGAATCTATTGGTGCTGCACCAATGAAACTTGGTCTTGACCTACGTGGTGGTGTTCACTTCTTGATGGAAGTGGATATGGACGCTGCGATGCAAAAGCTGGTTGGCCAACAAGAAGAAGCGTTCCGTAGTGAACTTCGTGAAGAGAAAATCCGTTACCGTGCAATTCGCCCGTCTGGTAAAGATGCGGTTGAAGTGATTCTACGTAACGCCGAGCAACTTGCTGAAGCTAAATCGCTACTGCAATCTAAGCACCAAGACATGACGTTTGTAGATTCTGAATCTAATGGTCGTTTTTCTTTGGTTGCTAGCTTCACAGAGGCTCGTCTTCAAGAAATCCGCAACTACGCGGTAGAGCAAAACATTACCATTCTACGTAACCGTGTAAACGAACTTGGTGTTGCTGAACCTTTGGTTCAACGTCAAGGCTCTAGCCGTATCGTAGTGGAGTTGCCTGGTGTTCAAGACACGGCTCGCGCTAAAGAAATTCTTGGTGCTACCGCGACGCTTGAGTTCCGTGAAGTGGATAGCAGTGCTGACTTAGCCGCTGCCGCTTCTGGTCGTACCCCTGCGGGTAGCGAAATCAAGCAAGATCGTGATGGTCGTCCTGTGGTACTTAAGAAGCGCGTTATTCTAGGCGGTTCAAGTATTACTGATGCAAGCTCAAGTGTTGATGAATATGGTCGCCCTCAAGTTAACATCTCGCTAGACAGCGAAGGTGGCAGCAAGATGTCTGCGTTCTCTCGTCAGAATATCGGTAAGCTAATGGCAACGGTATTTGCAGAGTACAAAGACAGCGGTCGTAAAACACCGGAAGGTCGAGTTATCTTGAGTAAGCACGAAGAAGTGATTAACCAAGCGACGATTCAATCTGCACTTGGTCGTAACTTCCGTATTACTGGTATTGATTCAACAGCTGAAGCTCATAACTTGGCACTTCTACTTCGTGCTGGTGCATTGATTGCGCCTATCTCGATTGTAGAAGAACGTACCATTGGTCCATCTATGGGGCAGCAAAACATCGATATGGGTATCATGGCGATGGTTTGGGGTATGGCTGCGGTTATGTTATTCACGCTGCTTTACTACCGTAGCTTTGGTCTGATTGCGAACGTTGCGCTAATGGCTAACTTGGTGTTGATTATCGGTGTGATGTCGATGATCCCGGGGGCTACCATGACCCTGCCAGGTATTGCCGGTATCGTATTAACGGTCGGTATGGCGGTCGATGCGAACGTTCTGATCTTTGAGCGTATACGTGAAGAGCTTCGAGATGGACGCAGTCCACAACAAGCGATTCACCAAGGTTACGCGAACGCATTCAGCACAATCGCCGATGCCAACATCACCACACTACTAACAGCAATCATTCTATTTGCTGTGGGTACGGGTGCTATCAAAGGCTTCGCGGTAACGCTGTCTATCGGTATCTTGACTTCAATGTTTACAGCTATTATCGGAACACGTTGTATCGTGAACCTGATGTATGGCGGCAAACGCGTTAAGAAACTGTCGATCTAAGGCTAGGAATTAATATGTTTCAGATTCTAAAAGCAGAAAAAATGATCGACTTTATGCGTTGGTCAAAGGTTGCCTTTGTATTCTCTATCTTGATGATTGGTACTGCTATCTTCACCTTAACAACGAAGTCGTTGAACTGGGGTTTAGATTTTACCGGCGGTACGCTGATTGAAGTGGGTTTCGAGCAACCAGCAAACCTACCTGACATTCGAAGTGCACTAGAAGCTGAAGGCTTTGGTGATGCTACGGTTCAGAACTTTGGTTCTGCGCGTGAGGTAATGGTTCGTCTACGTCCACGTGACGGTGTTGCAGGCGAAACGCTTGGTAACCAGATCCTGACTGCAATTAAAGATGGTACTGGTGAGCAAGTTGAAATGCGCCGTATCGAGTTCGTTGGTCCAAACGTGGGTGATGAACTAACAGAAGCTGGTGGCCTTGCTATTCTAGTTTCTCTTATCTGTATCTTGATCTACGTGTCAGTGCGATTTGAATGGCGTTTGGCTGCAGGTGCTGTATTAGCCCTAGCACACGACGTTATCATCACACTAGGTGTGTTCTCTCTAATGCAAATTGAGGTAGACCTTACTATCGTAGCAGCCTTGCTTACGGTGGTCGGTTACTCCCTCAACGATACCATAGTGGTATTTGACCGGATTCGTGAGAACTTCCGTAAGATGCGTAAAGGCGAAGCACCTGAAGTACTGAACAGCTCAATCACACAAACATTGAGCCGTACATTGATCACTTCTGGTACAACGTTGTTCGTGGTTATCGCTCTGTTTGTACAGGGTGGTGCTATGATTCACGGCTTCGCGACTGCACTTCTATTAGGTATTACAGTGGGTACTTACTCTTCTATCTACGTTGCATCAGCACTGGCTATGAAGTTGGGTATCACGCGTGAACACCTAATGCCACCACAAGTGGACAAAGAAGGTGAAGAGTTTGACGAAATGCCTTAGGCCTAAAACCTAACAAGTTTCGCTAAACCAAAAAAAAACCGCTAGGCAACTAGCGGTTTTTTTATATCTGTATTTTATAGGTAAGCTTGTGCTATCTAAGGGGCTTTTTAGCATTTACCAATCCGTAAATCACTATCAAGTGAGGGGCTAAATGCAACTGATAGGGTAAGTGATTTGTGCTCACTGTACTAACCGTCGTCTTGCTCGTATCTCGTACCGCAGATACAAAAAAGCCCCGCGGATAGCGAGGCTCTTCATTAAATTTTTTGCCCTTAACTAAAGAGCATTAACGTAAGGTCTGAATTACTTCAGCATACCTTCGTTAGAGTTCTCGCGAACGTGCTTAAGAATAGACTTAACACCACGTGCACTTGAAGCAACAACATTACCAGACGTCATGTAGTCAGTGCCGCCAGCAAAGTCAGTCATGATAGCGCCAGCTTCACGAGCGATTAGATCGCCAGCAGCTAGATCCCATGGCTTAAGACCAAGTTCTAGGTAACCGTCAACACGACCAGCCGCTAGGTAACATAGGTCAAGAGCTGGAGAACCAGTACGACGGAAGTCAGCGCAATCTACGAATAAAGCTGAGATGATTTTCATGAAAGATTCAGAGTGTTGTTTTTGCTTGAATGGGAAACCAGTCGCTAAAACAGTACCTTGAAGGTCTTTAAGTTGAGTAACACGCATACGAGCGTTGTTAAGTTGAGCGCCAGCGCCACGTTGAGCAGTGAATAGCTCGTTTAGCATTGGGTCATAAACACAAGCAACTTCTGTACGACCGTTCATACGAACAGCAATAGATACAGAGAAGTGAGGGAAACCTTTTACAAAGTTGTTGGTGCCATCTAGTGGGTCAACGATCCATTGTACATCAGAGTCTTTACCTTCAGTCAGGCCTGACTCTTCAGAAATAATGCTGTGCTCTGGGTAAGATGCTTTGATTGTCTCAATGATCATGTACTCAGCTTCTTGAGCAATGTTAGTAACGTAATCGTTGTTACCTTTTAGAGACGATTCGATCTTATCAGTTGTTTCTAGAGATTTAGCAATATGGTTGCCAGCTTTACGCGCAGCGCGTATCGCAATGTTTAGCATTGGATGCATATGGTTTTTCCCACAAGATGTTAAAGAACAATTTAAAGCGGCGGCGAGTATACCAAAGTTTTACCAAAAGGGAAGTGGTTATTTTTTGAACTCTTGGTTTCACATTACGCGAAGGGTCTGACCATTTTACTTTGCTATGTGTTAATATCTCGCGATTATTTTTAAAGTGGTGTCATATAGCATGTTAGACAATGTAAAAGTCGTTCTGGTTGGTACGTCTCATTCGGGAAATATCGGATCAGCAGCTCGCGCAATGAAAGTGATGGGTTTGAGTCAATTAGTTCTTGTAGACCCTCAATGTGAAGTTGACGAGCAGACCTTAGCACTGGCTGCGGGTGCAGGTGACATCGCAGAAAACGCGACCATCGTTTCTACATTAGACGAAGCCGTAAAAGACTGTGGTTTGGTTGTTGGTTCGAGTGCACGTTCACGTACGCTTGAATGGCCAATGCTTGAGCCTCGTGAGTGTGGACAAAAGTTTGCGATTGAAGGTCAAAAGCACCCAGTCGCATTAGTGTTCGGCCGTGAACGTACTGGCTTGACTAACGATGAGCTTCAGAAGTGCCACTTCCATGTATGTATCCCAGCTAACCCTGAATACAGCTCGCTAAACCTAGCAATGGCAGTGCAGACTCTGAGCTACGAAGTGCGTGTAGCTCACCTTGATATGGTCGCTAGCCAATATCAGCCACAGCAACAAGATGAGTACCCTCGTCACGAAGAACTAGAAATGTTCTATGAGCACCTTGAAAAAGTGATCATTGATACCCAATTTATCTCTAAGGATAAGCCAGGTCAGGTGATGAATAAACTACGTCGTCTGTTCAGTCGAGCTCGTCCAGAGTTGCAAGAGATCAACACTCTACGCGGCATTTTGACTTCAATTGAGAAGAGCAAAAACGACAAATAAAAACCACACAAACCCTAAGGGTGAATACTTGACTAAAATAGTCAACCAAATACTTGACCAATTTAGTCGGGTATGGGAAGATTCCAACCACATAAACAATGTGGATTCGGTGTGATATGAAACTTACATCTAAAGGAAGATATGCGGTAACAGCTATGCTAGATGTAGCACTGCATTCGCAAAAAAGCCCAGTTCCTCTGGCTGATATTTCAGAGCGACAGGGCATCTCATTATCTTACTTAGAACAGCTATTTTCTAAGTTACGTAAAGCTGGCTTAGTTGCTAGTGTTCGTGGTCCTGGCGGTGGTTACCGTTTAGGTGCTGAAGCGAGCGACATCGCTGTCGGAACTGTAATTGCTGCAGTAGACGAATCAGTTGATGCAACTAAGTGTCACGGTCGAGCAGATTGCCAAGGTGGTAGTCGTTGTTTAACTCACACTCTTTGGCGTGATTTAAGCTCCCGAATCAGCAGCTTCTTAAATGACATTACGCTCGGTGAGCTAATGAAAGATAACGAAGTTTTAGAGATTTCTGATCGTCAAGATATCGATCTTGCGGTTAATAATGGTTTTGCACATAAAAATACGAGCACTACAACGATTAGTGCAGCACCTCACGGTGTTAATGCCCGCTCTTAGCGGTCAGTTTTTACATTGGAGTAGAAAATGAAACTGCCTATTTACTTTGACTATTCAGCTACATGCCCAGTCGATCCACGTGTTGCTGAAAAAATGGTTCAGTGCATGACGATGGACGGTAACTTCGGTAACCCTGCATCTCGTTCACACCGTTACGGCTGGCAGGCAGAAGAATCAGTAGATAATGCTCGTGAGCAAATTGCCGATCTACTAAATGCAGACCCACGTGAGATTGTTTTCACGTCAGGTGCTACAGAGTCAGACAACCTTGCTATCAAAGGTGCAGCGCACTTTTACGAGAAGAAAGGTAAGCACGTAATCACGTGTAAAACAGAACATAAAGCGGTTCTTGATCCATGTCGCCAACTAGAGCGTGAAGGTTTTGAGGTGACTTACCTTGAGCCTGAAGCAAACGGCATCATTGATTTAGACAAGCTACAAGCAGCAATGCGTGAAGATACGGTTCTTGTTTCTATCATGCACGTAAACAACGAGATTGGTGTAATCCAAGATATCTCTGCAATCGGCGAATTATGTCGTTCACGCAAGATCATCTTCCACGTTGATGCGGCTCAGTCTGCGGGTAAAATCCCACTAGATGTAAAAGAGATGAAAGTTGACCTTATCTCTCTTTCTGCACACAAAGCATACGGCCCTAAAGGCATCGGCGCTTTGTACGTTCGTCGTAAGCCACGTATTCGTCTTGAAGCACAGATGCACGGTGGAGGTCACGAACGTGGTTTCCGTTCTGGTACGCTTGCTACTCACCAAATCGTGGGTATGGGCGAAGCTTTTGCCATCGCTAAACAAGACATGCAGAAAGATTACGATCACGCACTAGCACTTCGTGAGCGCCTATTGAAAGGTGTTCAAGATCTAGAAGCGGTAACCGTAAACGGCGACCTAGACCAACGTGTACCACACAACCTAAACGTGAGCTTCGCTTTCGTTGAAGGTGAGTCTCTGCTTATGTCTCTAAAAGACCTAGCGGTATCATCAGGTTCTGCATGTACATCAGCAAGCCTAGAGCCTTCATACGTTCTACGTGCTCTTGGTCTGAACGATGAACTGGCACACAGCTCAGTACGTTTCTCATTCGGCCGTTTCACAACGGAAGAAGAAATCGACTACGCGATTGCACAAATTCGTGTAGCGGTAAACAAATTACGCGACATGTCTCCTCTATGGGATATGTATAAAGAAGGGATTGATTTGAACACTGTTGAGTGGGCTCATCACTAATCTCACGGAAATAGAGGATTCGAGGTAACTATCATGGCATATAGCGAAAAAGTAATTGATCACTACGAAAACCCACGTAACGTAGGTTCGTTTGATAAAGAAGACCCAAGTGTAGGTAGCGGCATGGTTGGCGCACCAGCTTGTGGTGACGTAATGAAACTTCAAATCAAGGTAACGCCAGAAGGCATTATCGAAGATGCAAAATTCAAAACTTACGGCTGCGGTAGCGCAATCGCGTCTAGCTCACTAGTAACTGAGTGGGTTAAAGGTAAAAGTATTGATGAAGCGGCTGCTATCAAAAACTCTGAAATCGCAGAAGAGCTAGAGTTGCCACCAGTGAAAGTTCACTGTTCAATTCTTGCTGAAGATGCAATCAAAGCAGCAGTTGCGGATTACAAAAAGAAGCGTTAATCGTTTCATTAAGTAATCACAAAAAATAAGCAATATTTGGGAGCACCCTTTGTGCTCCCCCTGAGTTCTCAATTTATATAAAACACAAGGTTGTAGTATGGCCATCACCATGACAGATACGGCAGCAAGCCGAGTTCAAGCTTTCCTAGATAACCGAGGTAAAGGTATCGGGTTGCGCTTAGCGGTAAAAACTACTGGCTGTTCGGGTATGGCGTATGTACTGGAATTCGTTGACGAGCTCAACGAAGAAGACGAAGTGTTCGAGCATTCAGGTGTTAAGGTCATCATTGATCCAAAGAGCCTAGTTTACCTAGACGGTACTGAGCTTGATTACGTAAAAGAAGGCCTAAACGAAGGTTTTGAATTCAACAACCCTAACGCGAAAGGCGAATGTGGTTGTGGTGAGAGCTTCAATGTATAAACGCCTCAATCGTTGAGCGTTTATAATGAGCGAAGAATAAAATTAGGCTCTAAGCAAAGAGCCTAAACTTAGGACCACCGTTACATGAATCATTTCGAATTATTTGGGCTACCACTTCAGTTTCAACTGGATGGTAGCCTTCTTTCTTCTCAGTTTAGAGATCTGCAACGCCAATTCCACCCTGATAAATTTGCCACGGCTTCTGAGCGAGATCGCTTGCTGGCTGTGCAAAAAGCTGCGCAAATCAATGATGCGTACCAGGTGTTGAAAAATCCAGTCAGCCGCGCTGAATACCTGTTAGTTCAACATGGTGAGGATATTCGTGGTGAGCAGCAGACTATGCAAGATCCTATGTTCCTGATGGAGCAAATGGAATTGCGTGAAGAGCTGGAAGATATCGCCGACAGTTCTGATCCTGAAGATGCTTTGTTTGCATTTGAAGGAAAGGTTAGCAAAATGTATAAACAACAATTAAGCGCTATCCAACAAGAACTCGACAGCGAAGCTTGGTTAGAAGCTGCAGACCGAGTAAGAAAGCTTAAGTTTATTGCAAAATTAAAGAATGAAATCGAGTTAGTTGAAGATCGTTTGATCGGCTAGTTCGTATAACAAGGACACATCCATGGCACTACTTCAGATTGCAGAACCAGGGCAAAGCGCCGCTCCTCACCAGCACAAGCTTGCAGTGGGTATTGATTTAGGTACAACAAACTCATTGGTTGCGTCAGTGCGCAGTGGTGAGGCAAGCACGCTTGTTGATCAACAAGGTCGCAGTATTCTCCCTTCCGTTGTTCACTATCAGTCAGAGTCGTACACCACTGGTGATGAAGCGCGTGTAAATGCACAAACTGATCCTAAAAATACCATTATCTCAGTTAAGCGATTAATCGGTCGTTCACTGTCAGATATTCAACAGCGATATCCATCTCTGCCATATCAGTTTGAAGAAAGTGATAATGGCCTGCCTGTGATTAACACAGCGCAAGGAAATAAGAACCCAATTCAAGTATCTGCAGATATTCTTCGTGCACTCGGTCAACGTGCTGAGTCGACGTTAGGTGGTGAATTGGCTGGTGCCGTGATTACCGTCCCTGCGTACTTTGATGATGCACAACGTGCAGGTACCAAAGACGCAGCGCAACTTGCTGGTCTTCATGTGTTACGTCTTCTTAATGAACCCACTGCAGCTGCGATTGCTTATGGCTTGGATTCAGGTAAAGAAGGGGTAATCGCTGTTTATGACTTAGGCGGTGGTACGTTTGATATCTCTATCCTACGCCTGTCTAAAGGTGTCTTCGAAGTTTTAGCAACCGGTGGTGACTCTGCATTAGGCGGCGATGACTTTGACCATTTAATTGCGGATCATTTCCAAGAGCAAATGGGCTTGTTAGAGCTGACAGCAGAACAGAACCGTATTCTTCTAGACGCAGCAACAGAAGCGAAGATTGGCTTATCTGAAGCTGAAAGCGTTAATGTTGAAGCACTAGGTTGGTCTGGCTCTTTAACTCGTGAAGAGTTCGAAGAGATCATCAAGCCACTAGTTAAGAAAACGCTGCTTTCGTGCCGCCGAGCACTGAAAGATGCGGAAGTTGACGCGGATGAAGTACTAGAAGTCGTGATGGTAGGTGGTTCAACTCGTACCTTACTTGTTCGTGAAATGGTCGGTGGCTTCTTTGGTCGTACTCCATTAACCAGTATTAACCCTGATGAAGTGGTTGCGATTGGCGCATCGATTCAAGCGGATATCTTAGTTGGCAACAAGCCTGACTCTGAGATGCTGCTATTGGATGTTATCCCTCTGTCACTGGGTATCGAAACCATGGGTGGCTTAGTCGAAAAGATCATCCCTCGTAATACCACGATCCCAGTTGCTCGTGCACAAGAGTTTACCACGTTCAAAGACGGTCAAACTGCAATGACAGTACACACCGTGCAAGGCGAGCGTGAGATGGTTGATGACTGTCGTTCACTGGCTCGATTTGCTCTGAAAGGCATCCCGCCGATGACTGCAGGTGCTGCTCATATTCGTGTTACTTACCAAGTGGATGCTGATGGCCTGCTATCAGTTACCGCAATGGAGAAGAGCACTGGCGTTCAAGCTGAAATCCAAGTTAAGCCTTCTTACGGTCTAAGCGACAACGAAGTGGCTAGCATGCTGAAAGATTCGATGACGTTTGCAAAAGAAGACATGCAAGCGCGTGCTCTTGCTGAGCAACGCGTAGAAGCGGATCGCGTTATCGAAGGCCTTATCGCTGCAATGCAAGCCGACGGTGACGAGCTACTTGATGAGCAAGGCAAACAACAACTTGTTCAAGCGATTGAAGCACTGATTGAAGTGCGTAATGGCGACAACGCTGATGCTATTGAACTAGAAATTAAGAATACCGACAAAGCGAGCCAAGACTTTGCTTCTCGTCGTATGGATAAATCAATTCGTGCTGCACTGTCAGGTCAGTCAGTCGATAATATTTAATAGTTAGAGAATAGATAAACATGCCAAAGATTATTGTTTTACCTCACGAAGATCTATGTCCAGAAGGCGCTGTTTTAGAAGCAAAAACTGGTGAGACGGTTCTTGATGTTGCATTGAAGGCCGGTATTGGTATTGAACACGCATGTGAAAAATCGTGTGCATGTACAACATGTCACGTTGTGATTCGTGAAGGTTTTGATTCTTTAGAAGAGAGTGATGATCTAGAAGACGACATGCTAGATAAAGCATGGGGCTTAGAGATGGAATCTCGCTTGGGTTGCCAAGCTAAAGTGGCTGATACGGATCTTGTTGTAGAGATTCCAAAGTACACGTTGAACCTGGCTTCTGAAGACCATTAAGAACCTGTTCTCAGTCATGGCTAATACAGCGATGACTGAGAGAGTTATTGCTTAGACAAACATACTAAGAAAACTGGCCTAGAATATAGATCATAAAGGTGACAGAGCGTCGCTGATAAATATAAGGAAGTGTTATGAGCTTGAAGTGGATTGATTCGCGAGATATCGCAATTGAGCTATGTGATTTGTACCCTGATACTGATCCTAAAACGGTACGTTTTACCGATCTGCATCAATGGGTGCTAGACCTTGAAGAGTTCGACGACGAGCCTAACCACTCGAATGAAAAAATCTTAGAGGCTATTATTTTGTGCTGGATGGATGAGATGGATTAATCCTCTTATCTGATGATTTGGTCGCGGGTTGGCATCAGTCCAATATAAAACGCAGTCAAGTTAACAATTCTTACTAAAAAAAGCGGACCTTATGGTCCGTTTTTTTATCAAAATGACATTTTCATCCTACATAATGCTAACATCAGTGAGCTAATAAAAAATAATCAGAATCACACTCTCGAAGTGGTTCATGACAAGGAGAAATCATGTCTACACAGATGCCAGTATTTTTAAGTCAAGAAGCTGCCCAGCCTCAGTGGGGAGCAAGAGCTATTTTATCGTTCTCAGAAGCGGGAGCGACAATTCACATTGGTGAAGGCCACGATCTAGGCGCAGTTCAACGTGCGGGTCGTACGCTTGACGGACAAGGTATCGCATTCGTTTCACTTCGTGGTGAAGGTTGGGATCTAGAAAGCGTTTGGGCTTTCTACCAAGGCTACCGTGGACCAAAGAAAAAGAATGCATTGGAATGGGATGCACTTTCAGAAGCCGATCAAACTGAGCTTGAAGCTCGTATTCGCGCAACTGACTGGACGCGTGACATTATCAATAAAACCGCTGAAGAAGTGGCACCTCGTCAACTTGCGACAATGGCTGCAGAATACATCAAGTCAGTGGCGCCAGCGGGCACTGTTAAAGCGAAGATCGTTAAAGACAAGGATCTACTAACCGAAGGTTGGGAAGGCATCTACGCGGTCGGCCGTGGCTCTGAGCGTACATCAGCAATGCTGCAACTGGACTTCAACCCAACAGGCGATGAAAACGCACCTGTATTTGCCTGTTTAGTCGGTAAAGGTATTACGTTCGATTCGGGCGGTTACAGTATCAAGCCAGGCCAATTCATGACAGCGATGAAAGCTGACATGGGTGGCGCAGCAACGATTACTGGTGGCTTAGGTCTTGCGATTGAACGCGGTCTTAACAAGCGCATCAAGCTTATTCTATGTTGCGCAGAGAACATGATCTCTGGTCGCGCATTGAAGCTTGGCGATATCATTACCTACAAAAACGGTAAAACAGTTGAGATCATGAACACTGATGCGGAAGGTCGCTTAGTGCTAGCTGATGGCCTGATGTACGCAAGTGCACAAAGCCCTGAGCTGATCATCGACTGTGCAACGCTAACAGGCGCGGCTAAAAACGCATTAGGTAACGACTACCACGCACTATTAAGCTTCGATGATGAGTTGTCTCACCAAGCGCTAACGGCGGCAAATCAAGAGAAAGAAGGCTTATGGCCACTGCCTCTTGCTGATTTCCACCGTGGTATGTTGCCTTCAAACTTTGCTGATCTTTCAAACATCAGCACAGGCGATTACACACCGGGTGCAAGTACAGCAGCGGCATTCCTTTCTTACTTTGTAGATGATTACAAAAAAGGTTGGATTCATATGGATTGCGCGGGTACTTACCGTAAGTCAGCAAGTGATAAGTGGGCGGCAGGCGCAACGGGTATGGGCGTTCGCACACTGGCTCGTCTTCTTATCGACCAAGCAAAATAATAATAAGGGTGAGCGGTATTTTGTGCCGCTCATTCATAAAGCTCAGATCGAAAGATCTCAGTAATTTCAGTATTTAATAACAAAAAAATGAAGTGAAGGAATCCCTATGGCTCTAGAAAGAACGTTCTCAATTGTTAAGCCGGATGCAGTTAAGCGTAACCTAGTTGGTGAAATCTACCACCGTATCGAAAAAGCAGGCCTAGAAATTATTGCTGCTAAAATGGTTCGTCTTACTGAAGAGCAAGCGAGTGGCTTCTACGCTGAACATGAAGGCAAAGAGTTCTTCCCAGCTCTTAAAGAGTTTATGACTTCTGGTCCTATCATGGTTCAAGTGCTTGAAGGCGAAAACGCTATCGCTCGTTACCGTGAGCTTATGGGTAAAACAAACCCAGAAGAAGCGGCATGTGGCACTATCCGTGCTGACTACGCAATCAGCATGCGTTACAACTCAGTACACGGCAGCGACAGCCCTGAGTCTGCAGCTCGCGAAATCGAATTCTTCTTCCCAGAATCTGAAATTTGCCCACGCCCAGCTCAATAATCGGCACAGCAAATGATTCTAAAGGCTTCACTTCGGTGAGGCCTTTTTTGTAAGTGGATTTTACGCTCTCGATAATCAATTTAGTCGTCATTCTCGAAAGCGACGAAGGAGCGTAATCGGGAATCTGTTTTTGTTATTGGAGATTCCAGATACTTCGTTCCTCAGTTCTGGAATGACGGGGAACTTTGGAGCAACCATCTCGTGGTAAATATTATCGAGCAATTGGTGATTATTTACGTCATTCCCGAAAGCGACGAAGGAGTGTAATCGGGAATCTTTGTTTAAATTGGGTAATCTCAGGCCGATAAATACAATTGTTCAAATTTTAATCGCTTAAGTTTGAATGTCTTAATAAACACAGGGTTTTACAATGCTTGTTGAAGTTGCGTAAAGCCTGTACAATTCGCGCCCTTAATTATTGTTCCGTCATTGAGAGGCATCATGACCACAGCTAAAGTCAATCTACTCGATTTTGATCGTAAAGGTCTTCGTAAATTTTTCACAGAAGAACTGAATGAGAAAGCGTTTCGAGCAGAGCAAGTGATGAAGTGGATTTATCACTTCGGTGTCGATGACTTCGAACAAATGAATAACATCAACAAAAAGTTACGTGAGAAACTTCAACGTCGCTGTGAGATTGTTGCACCTGTTGTTTCTGAAGCTCAACACTCTTCAGATGGCACAATTAAATGGGCGATGAGCGTTGGCGACCAAGACGTTGAAACGGTATACATCCCAGATGGTGACCGTGCGACGCTATGTGTATCTTCACAGGTTGGTTGTGCACTTGAATGTAAGTTCTGTTCTACAGCTCAACAAGGCTTCAACCGTAACCTAAAAGTTTCAGAGATTGTTGGCCAAATCTGGCGCGCATCTCGCGAAATCGGCCTAGAAAAAGAAACCGGTCGTCGTCCAATTACTAACGTTGTAATGATGGGTATGGGTGAGCCTCTATTGAACATGAAGAACCTAATGCCATCATTAGAAATCATGCTTGATGATCTAGGTTTCGCACTGTCTAAGCGTCGTGTAACCGTATCAACTTCTGGTGTTGTTTCTGGCCTTGACCAAATGACAGACAACATCGATGTCGCATTGGCTATTTCTCTACATGCGCCAAACGATGCACTACGTAGCCAAATCATGCCGATCAACGACCGTTGGGATATCCAAGACTTCCTAGCATCTGTTCGTCGTTACATTGCATCTTCAAATGCTAACCGCGGTAAAGTAACGGTTGAGTACGTGTTATTGGATCATGTGAATGATGATATGGACCACGCACGTGAACTTGCTGAGCTAATGAAAGAGACGCCTTGTAAGATCAACTTGATTCCATTCAACCCTTACCCGGGGTCGCCTTATAAGAAGCCAAGCAACTCTCGTATTGATCGCTTCCAAAAAACGCTGATGGAATACAACTACACAGTAACCGTTCGTAAGACTCGTGGTGATGATATTGATGCCGCGTGTGGTCAGTTAGTCGGTGATGTGATTGATAGAACCAAGCGTACTAAAATGCTTAAAGCAGCCTCTGAAGCGAACTTGATTGCCGGTGGTGTGATTGAAGTAAAAGCGGTATAAAACGCGATTAGAACCTAAACAAGCCAGAAGTCTTACTTCTGGCTTGTTGCTTTTCTGGGGTGCAGTTTTTGATTTTTTGGACTTCTTGCCCACGCTTTCTTACATTTTTCGTCAAATTTTGGACAAAACCATGAGCTGACGGTAAATTTTGTTTAAAGTGTTTTTGCCTTGTAATGGCATTAGCTTATGATTAACTAATCTTAAATTAATTTAAGTGCTCGCTTGCTACTGATCATCAATATGTCTATTTAGGTTGGCTACTTGATAAACTAGCTTCCTGAGAAGGTCATCCATAATAAATGAATGATGTTCGCCTTTAAGGGTTGATGATTTAGATAGCAGGAAAAATTCCACATAACGTGGGTTGTTAGATTGAGCTTAAACGACAATAAGAAAACGCTCTCCTCAACCTGCGATAATACTTTAGAAGTTCACTCTCTATGAACACAGAACAAGATACACAAGCGCAAGAAAACGTAGCTCCAGCTTTGGAAGCGGGAACGCTGCTTAAGAACAAACGAGAATCTCTTGGTTTAACGCAAAAGCAGATTTCTGATCGCTTGAAACTTCGCGTTACTCTGATCCAACAAATTGAAGAAAACCAATTCGAGTCAGATCAAGTGGCGACGTTTATGCGTGGCTATATTCGTTCATACGCGAAATACGTCAATCTTGACGAAAAAGTCGTATTGAGTGCGCTGCATCATGCCGGTGATGCTCAGCATCAAGAGCAAGAAATGTTGAGCTTTTCTCGTAAGACCAAAACCGAGAAGCACAACAGCCGTATTATGATCCTGACTTGGAGTATTTTTGCGGTCATTGCGGGTATCTCCTCACTTTGGTGGTGGCAGAACCAACAACAAGACACCCTATCTCAATCTTTAGCGAATACTGAAAGCTCAGAAGAGCTAGCGGTAGAAGAATCACTTGCCCCTGAATTCACCTCTTTAGAAGTGATTGAAGCTGAACAAAACGAAGCGGGTGCTTCTGTTGTTGAAGGTACTGAAGGCCTTGCTGCAATAAGCGATGCGGAAGATACTTCAGGTGCTGTTACTCCAGCTGACGAAACTTCTGCACAACAAACAACAGAGACTGAACCAACTGCTGAAGCTGCTGCGAATGCAGAAACGGTTGAAGCTAGCACGGCTCCTGAAGCTGTGGCTAACGAACTAGTGATGCAGTTCACCGCTGATTGCTGGATCCAAGTAAAAGATGCAACGGGTAAAACCTTGTCGACTGGCATCAAAAAAGCAGGTCAGTCGTTAAATCTATCAGGAACTGCGCCATATAAAGTGATTCTAGGTGCGCCAGAAGGCGTATCAATGACATTTGCAAGTGAACCTGTCGACCTTTCTGGGTATACTTCAGGCAAAGTAGCTAGAATAACCTTACCTTAGAGTTAATATGCAACACGAATCTCCTATTATTCGTCGCAAATCAACCCGTATTTATGTGGGTGATGTGCCGATCGGTGATGGTGCACCAATTGCTGTGCAATCCATGACCAACACAAGAACAACAGATGTAGCCGCGACCGTTGCTCAAATTAGAGCTCTGGAAAAAGTTGGCGCTGATATCGTTCGCGTATCTGTACCGACTATGGATGCAGCTGAAGCCTTTAAGCTAATCAAGCAGCAGGTCTCTGTTCCTTTGGTTGCTGATATTCACTTCGACTACCGTATCGCACTTAAAGTGGCGGAATACGGCGTTGACTGTCTGCGTATCAACCCAGGTAACATCGGTAACGAAAGCCGTATCCGCTCAGTTGTTGATTGTGCACGTGATATGAATATTCCGATTCGTATTGGTGTTAACGGCGGTTCTCTTGAGAAAGAGATCCAAGAGAAATACACAGAACCTACAGCAGAAGCGCTTGTTGAATCAGCAATGCGTCATGTAGATATCCTAGACCGTCTGAACTTTGATCAATTCAAAGTCAGCGTGAAGGCTTCTGATGTATTCCTTGCTGTCGGTTCTTACCGTTTGCTGGCTAAGCAGATTGATCAACCTCTCCACCTTGGTATTACCGAAGCGGGTGGTGCGCGTGCAGGCTCTGTGAAGTCAGCGGTAGGTTTAGGAATGCTTCTTTCTGAAGGTATCGGCGATACGCTGCGTATATCGCTAGCGGCTGATCCGGTTGAAGAGATCAAAGTTGGCTTTGATATTCTTAAATCTTTGCGCATTCGTTCGCGTGGCATCAACTTCATTGCGTGTCCGAGCTGTTCTCGTCAAGAGTTCGATGTTATTAACACCGTTAATGCCCTTGAAGAGCGCCTAGAAGACGTGATCACTCCAATGGACGTATCTATCATCGGTTGTGTGGTTAACGGCCCTGGTGAAGCTGAAGTGTCTCACTTAGGTTTAGCTGGTAGTGCACGTAAGAGTGCCTTCTACGAAGATGGTAAGCGTCAGAAAGAGCGCTTCGACAACGATGACCTTGTCGACAAACTTGAAGCTAAGATTCGTGCAAAAGCGTCAGTGCTTGATAAAGCAAATCGCATTGATGTAGAAAACTTAGAAGATTAATACAACGCGATGGGGTGTGATTGTCTATTCGCACTAACACCTGGTCGTGAGAAATTACGGAATAAATACTGTGGCTAAAAATATCCAAGCAATTCGAGGCATGAACGACTGCCTTCCAACTCAATCACCACTGTGGCAGAAAGTAGAAAGCGCAGTTAAAAACGTGGTGAGCGCATACGGTTACAACGAAGTACGTATGCCTATCGTTGAAGAAACAAACCTATTTAGCCGTGCAGTTGGTGAAGAGACAGACGTTGTTTCTAAAGAGATGTACACCTTTGACGACCGCAATGGCGATAGCCTAACGCTGCGTCCAGAAGGCACAGCAGGTTGTGTACGTTCATGTATTCAAAACAGCCTTATCAACCGTGATGAACAGCGCCTATGGTACATGGGCCCTATGTTCCGTCACGAGCGCCCTCAAAAAGGTCGTTACCGTCAATTCCACCAATGTGGTGTTGAAGTGTTTGGCCTAGACGGTCCAGACGTTGACGCAGAACTTATCATGATGACAGCACGTCTATGGCGTGAGCTAGGCATCGACAAGCACGTTCGCCTAGAGCTGAACTCAATCGGTTCTCAAGAAGATCGCGTTAGCTACCGCACTGCGTTAGTGGCTTTCCTTGAGCAACACATTGATGTGCTTGACGAAGACTGCAAACGTCGCATGCACACTAACCCTCTACGTGTACTTGATACTAAGAACCCTGATGTTCAAGCTATCTTAGGTGACGCACCTCGACTATCTGAATATCTAGGTGAAGAATCGAAGCAACATTTTGCTGGTTTGTGTGAACTTCTTGACGCTGTTGGTATCGAATACCAAGTTAATGAGCGTCTAGTACGTGGCCTAGATTACTACAACCGCACTGTATTTGAGTGGATCACAGACAGCCTTGGTGCTCAAGGTACAGTATGTGGCGGCGGTCGTTACGATGGTCTTGTTGAGCAACTAGGCGGCAAAGCAACCAATGCAGTTGGCTTCGCAATGGGTCTAGAGCGTCTGGTTCTGATGATGGAAACGCTAGAGCTAACAGAAGTTCGTCGTAGCGTTGATGTATACGTAGTTGCTGCTGGCGAAGGTACTATGATCGCGGGCATGCAGTTAGCGAATCAATTACGCGACACCGTTGAAGGCGTGCGTGTAATGAACCACTTCGGTGGTGGTAACTTCAAGAAGCAATTCAAACGTGCTGACAAAGTAGGTGCTGTTGTGGCGCTGGTACTTGGTGAGAACGAAGTTGCTGACAATACAGTTGTGCTAAAAGATCTGGTTGGCGGCGAGCAAGAAACCGTGTCTCAAACGGAAGTTGCAGAGAAAGTTGCTGCGCTAATCTAATTAGCCATTGAGCAAACGCTCATAATGAATACTAACGTCAGCACTATGCTGGCGTTTAAAGAATTAAAGAGGACAGGAAGTGGAACTTTACGATAGCGAAGAGCAACAAGTTGAAGCCATTAAAGATTGGTGGAAAGAGAACGGTAAAGCCGTAATCTTTGGTGCGGTTATTGGTTTAGGTGGTCTATTTGGCTGGCGCTATTACCAAGATTCAGTAGTTGAAGCGCGTGAAGCAGCTTCAGAAAGCTACACCTCTGTAATTTCAGCTCTTGATGTTAAGGGTGTTGATGCTCAATCTGATATTCAAGCTTTCATCGACGCAAACAAAGATGCTGAGTACTCAGTACTTGCTGCTATGCAACTAGCAAAAGTACAAGTACAAGCAGGCGATCTAGCGGCGGCACTTGAACAGCTCGAGTGGGCAAAATCGGCAACTAAGGACGCGGCACTTGCGCCACTACTTACTTACCGTGTTGCACGTATTAAAGCTGAGCAAGGTGAATTTGACGCAGCACTGACTGATCTTGCTGCTATGACAGATGAATCTTGGAAAGGCCGTGTTGCTGAACTGCGTGGTGATATCTCACTTCGTAAAGGCGACACTGACGCAGCATACAGTGCTTACACAGAAGCACAGCAAGCTGTTGACGCTAGCCAAACGCTTCAAATCAAACTTGACGACCTAGCTAAATAAGGCGCTTTGAATGAAGAAGATGTTTCCAAAAGCGGCGTTGTGTGCGATTGCTCTTGGCCTACTAGCTGGCTGTGCGGGTGAAGAAGACACCGTAATCATGGCTCCAGTACCAACGGTAAACAGCGAGTTCACTCCTAGTCAGGAATGGTCTACGTCGGTTGGTGATGGTGTTGGTCACTACTTTTCAAAACTAACGCCAGAATTGGCTTACGACAAAGTGTTTGTTGCAAGCCGTGAAGGTATGGTTAAAGCGCTTGATCCTGATACAGGTAAAGCGCTGTGGAAAGTCGATCTTGAGAAAGACGTATTGGCTCGTTTATCGGGTGGCTTAACGGCGGCTTACGGTAAAGTTTTTGTTGGTTCTGAAAATGGCGAAGTGATCGCACTGGAAGAATCGACCGGTGAAGAGCTGTGGCGTGTATCAGTCAATGGCGAGGTGCTTGCATCCCCAGCAACTGATAGCAACATGGTCATTGTTCATACCAGTCGCGGTATGTTGATCGCGTTAGATCAAGCAAGCGGTGAACAAAAATGGACCATCAGTACGGAAGTACCAAGCCTAACACTGCGTGGCGATAGCTCGCCTGTTGCAGTTTCTGGTGGTGTATTCTGGGGTACAGCAAATGGTCGTCTAGCTGCGGCTATCGTTGATCGTGGTCAGCTTATTTGGCAACAGCCAGTAGGCACACCAAAAGGTGCAACGGAAATTGATCGTTTGGTTGATGTTGATGCATCTCCAATTGTTCTTGGTGGCACCCTGTATACCGTAGGTATCAATGGTCAGCTGATTGCTATCGACCTTCGTTCTGGTAAGCCAATTTGGAAACGTAACTACTCATCAGCGATTGATTTAGCAAGTGATGGTAGCCGTTTGTTCGTTGTTACCGACAAAGACCATGTGGTTGCGGTTGATGCGCGTAGTGGTACTGAACTGTGGAGCACTCCATTGTTAGAAAACCGCTTACTGACAGCACCTGCTATTATTAATGGTTATGTAGTCGTGGGTGATACTGAAGGTTATCTGCACTGGTTGGATCGTTCATCGGGTGAGTTTGTTGCTCAACAGCTTGTCGATGATAGCGGCTTTGCGGTTGCACCAATTGAACTGCCTGAAGGCTACTTAGTGACGACTCGCAATGGCGATGTAAAGAAACTAACGATTAGCCAATAAAAGCGTGATATAATTCACAGTCGGCTCCTGGTTGGTAACAGTCAGGAGCCGTTTTGTTGTTAAAAATTAATAAACCGTGTGGTTATAGGTAAGAGTTTAAACTTGCGAACAAGTGCTTACCTATAACTACATTTAGAGAAGAAATTGTAGAGGTTGTTATGGTACCTGTTGTTGCTCTAGTAGGGCGTCCGAACGTAGGTAAATCTACGTTATTTAACCGATTGACTCGAACTCGTGATGCATTGGTTGCGGATTTCCCTGGCTTAACGCGTGACCGTAAATACGGTCATGCTCATTTTAGCGAGCATGACTTTATTGTTATTGACACTGGCGGTATCGACGGTACTGAAGAAGGTGTTGAAACTAAAATGGCTGAACAGTCGCTAGCGGCGATTGATGAAGCTGATGTCGTTCTATTTATGGTAGATGGCCGTGCGGGTCTAACACCTTCAGACGTGGCGATTGCTAAGCACCTACGTCAACTAGAAAAGCCTTCAATGCTAGTAGTAAACAAGGTTGATGGTATCGACCCTGATGCTGCAAGTGCTGACTTCTGGCAACTAGGTGTAGAAGACATGTACCAAATCGCTGCGGCGCATGGTCGTGGTGTTACTGCACTTATTGACCTTGCTCTTAACCCATTCGCAGAAGCGCTAAAAGCTGAGAATGGCGAAGTAAGCGACTTAACTGAGTTTGAAGACGAAGAAGAAGAGCAGGTTGAATTTACAGAAGAAGAAGCTGAAGCAGAATTCAAGCGTCTTCAAGATCAACCGATCAAACTAGCGATCATTGGCCGTCCTAACGTAGGTAAATCAACGCTAACTAACCGTATTCTTGGTGAAGAGCGTGTGGTTGTTTACGATATGCCAGGTACGACTCGTGACTCTATCTACATCCCAATGCAGCGTGACGAGCGTGAATACGTTCTAATCGATACTGCGGGTGTTCGTCGTCGTAAAAACATCAACGAAACGGTAGAGAAGTTCTCAGTGGTTAAAACACTGAAAGCGATTGAAGATGCTAACGTTGTATTGCTGCTTATCGATGCTCGCGAAAACATCTCTGATCAAGATCTAAGCTTGCTAGGCTTTGCGTTGAACGCTGGTCGTTCAATTGTTATTGCCGTAAACAAGTGGGATGGCCTAGATAACGACGTTAAAGAACGCGTTAAGAAAGAGCTAGACCGTCGCTTAGGCTTCGTTGATTTCGCACGTATTCACTTTATCTCTGCACTTCACGGTACAGGTGTTGGTCACTTGTTTGAGTCTGTACAAGAAGCTTACAAATCAGCGACTACTCGTGTTGGTACTTCTGTGCTAACTCGTATCATGAAGATGGCGACTGATGATCACCAACCGCCTATGGTTCGTGGCCGTCGTGTGAAACTGAAATACGCGCACGCTGGTGGCTACAACCCACCGATTATCGTTATCCACGGCAACCAAGTTCGTAACTTGCCAGATTCATACAAACGATTCTTGATGAACTACTACCGTCGTTCACTAGAAATCATGGGTACACCTATTCGCATTCAATTCCAGAACAGCGAGAACCCATTTGAAGCTAAGACAAACAAGCTGACAATTTCTCAAGAACGTAAACGTAAGCGTATGATGAGCATGGTTAAAGGTCGTAAGTAAACCTTTCCAATAGATTTGATACCCGAGCCTGTCTCGGGTATTTTTTTAAGCAAAATACACGTTAAGCCATAACAATACGTTTTTATCATCATGGCTCAACGAATCAGACTAGATTCCAGAAGAAGAACGATATGACTACTAGCGATTTGATTACACCTGTGTCAGCAATAACACCAACCATCACTCAATTTTGTCATCAGGCTTGGCAGCTCAATGCTAAAGCGCAGTACGTTGAAAGCGACGACAGCAAAACTTACCTGATTGCCGACGTAACACCTTTCCACCCAGTGAGTCATATTTGGCCCGATCACCCTGCAGACCAAGGCTTTGTGAATGTTGGTGAAGTGCAATTTCCCGTTGAAGACTGCCTTGTTGGTGCTATAGAACAATCTACTGGCAAGCTTCATATCGCAGCAGATATCCCTGTTAAGCGTGATACGGAAGGGTGGGCGTTTGTTGTTGTCCACCAGCTACCTACATCTGCTTCTATGATTAAGGTTAACGACGAAGTCGTGTTGTCGGTTGATAAAGAGTACCAAGCCAGTTTGAGCCGTGGTCACAGTGCTGGCCACATCGCTTTCCTAGCCTTGAATAAAGTATTGGCTGAGAGCTACTGGCGTAAAGATGCGGACAGAAAAGATCCGCTTGGCAGTTACGACTTCAATAGTTATGCACAAGTGACGAGCTTTGTGACTCCAGAGCTGTGTACCGATAAGTATCGCTTAGGCAAAACCCTGAAGAAGCGCGGTTTGAACGTTGCAGACATGCTAGCAAATCTTGATGACATCGAAGCTGATATCAACCAAATGCTTGCGGGCTGGCTTGCAGAGCCGACGCCAGTTGCGATGAGACTAGAAGGCGAGGCGTTAACAGACTCTCGTTACTGGGAGTGGCAGCTTGACGCAGATACTCAGGTCACTATTCCTTGTGGTGGCACACACATTGGAAATACCTCAGAACTTGGTGCGCTGTCCGTTAAGCTGACCCAGCTAGATGGCCAAAACATTGAAATGCTGACGCATGTAATTCGATGATTTAGACTACAGATCGAAATGGCTTGTGCTGTTTATTTTATTTTTACATGTCACTTTTGATATAAATGACTATTTGAAATTGAAATGCAGCATATGTAACTTATGCTTTCGGTGTGTGGTGATATAAATATTCTTTTTGGGGTAGATCGCTGATCAAAATAGATAAAGCGAAAGATCAACCTATGATCTTCGATTGTGTGTCGTACTAATTTAGTGTGTTATTATTAACCAATAACAAGCTTGCATAAGAACAAGTTGTACCCGATTACACAATTGAAAGCCTTAGTGAATGGAACAACAATTTTTATTAGAAGGTCATCGAGCCGTCAATAGCTTGCTACGGAAGCTTGCGCTTGGGATGGATCGCAAAGATTTAAATCACAAGATTATTCAGCTTACCGAGCAGCTTTTTGGGCAGCGCATGGCTTCAATTCTACTGCTCAACTCAGAGTCTAAAACGTTACACCTTGAATATGCCCCAAACCTGCCTGATTTTTACAATCAACAGATTGAAGGGGTAGGAATTGGTGCGGGGATAGGCTCTTGTGGCGAGGCAGCTGCGCTTAAGAAAGCTGTTATGGTCTCTGATATTAATACTCACTCAAATTGGGCGCCTTTCTTAACCTTGACCAATCAAGCCAACTTACACGCTTGTTGGTCGGTGCCCATCATCTCTTCGCATGGCCACGTGCTAGGTACATTTGCGATTTACAGCCGATGCATTTCAGAACCTCATGAATTTGAACTCGAGATCTTGGAGCTGCTTGCTTCTTTGTATTCAGTCGCGCTAGAGAAATACGAGCTAGAGAATCAACTCAACTTTTTTGCCAGTCATGATTCGCTGACGCATTGCTTGAACCGCCGAGCATTGTTAAGTGAAGCTAAGAAGGTTTTAGTTAAACGATGTTTTGCGGACAAAGTGATGGCCTGCCTGTTTGTTGATGTTGATAAATTCAAGTCAATCAACGATACGTATGGCCATAGCTTTGGCGATGATGTTCTGTTAGCCGTTGCAAAAGTTCTCGATGAAGCGACTACGGCATGTGCCAAGGTAGGTCGTTACGGTGGTGACGAGTTTGTAGTGTTTTCTTGCTTTGATACCGAACAAAAAGTGTCAGACTTTTATCACAGCTTAGAAAAAGCGTTGGATAAAGCTCTCTATATTAATGGCGTTCAGTTTTCAGTCAGTGTTGGGATTGCTTGTGAAAAGTCGCCTAAAGGGCTCGATCAGTTGATTGCGTCAGCTGACAAAAGCATGTATCAAATCAAGCAAGCCAAGGCGAAGAAAGAGTAGATTGCTTATTAGTACTGAAAGTAAAAAGTTAGGATTTCCTATGAGTGAAAATATCTGCCCTAAATGCCAGTCAGAACTTAGCTGGGATGGTAAATACCACTGTGAAAGCTGCCAAGATCACTTTACAAAAGTGGGCTTTTGTCCTGAGTGCAGCAGCCAATTAGAGAAGCTTCAAGCTTGTGGGGCTGCGAGCTATTTCTGCAATGGTGATTGTAACGAGCTTAAATCTAAGTCGAGAGTGAAATTCGAGTTTCAACAAGCCGAATAGTCTTACCTCTCAATGGCAAGACGATAATCTGAGATGTTTTTTGTAGGTCTAGTATGAAAATATTGGGCCTTTTTTGTATTTAGCGAATATGCGTGTGTCATCTTGGTTCAATCTTATCGTCACTGCACCAGCATGAAACATAGTAACCTTGTCGCTATGCACTGCATTGGTGTTAACTTAGTTAAAGTACTATTAAATACAAAGGCTTAAAACTTTGTTGGTTATGTTTTAAGTTTGGCACTCTTCTTGTAACTCTGTAATTGAATAACAAAAATACAATTATGGAGTAACAATCATGAACAAGGTGTTCAATTTATCGCTAGCTGCACTGTGTACAACACTTTCATTTTCTTCTGCAACAGTGCTTGCGGCTGACGATACCATTAAAGTCGGCGTTCTACATTCATTGTCAGGCACTATGGCGATCAGTGAAACAACGCTAAAAGATACCGTTCTTATGCTCATCGACGAGCAAAACAAAAAAGGTGGCTTACTTGGTAAGAAGCTTGAGCCTGTAGTTGTTGACCCTGCGTCAAACTGGCCGCTGTTTGCTGAGAAAGCACGTGAGCTTATCGAGAAAGAAAAAGTGGATGTGGTATTTGGTGGTTGGACATCGGTATCACGTAAATCCATGCTGCCAGTTTTTGAAGAGCTAAACAGCATCCTTTTCTACCCAGTACAGTATGAAGGCGAAGAGTCCTCTAAAAACGTTTTCTACACCGGTGCTGCGCCAAACCAACAAGCGATTCCTGCCGTTGATTACTTAATGGATGAACTTGAAGTGGAACGTTGGGTGCTTGCAGGTACCGATTACGTTTATCCACGTACCACCAATAAGATCTTAGAGGCCTACCTAAAAAGTAAAGGTGTCGCAGAAGAAGACATCATGATCAACTACACACCGTTTGGTCATTCTGATTGGCAATCTATTGTTTCAGATATCAAGAAGTTTGGTGAAGCTGGTAAGAAAACCGCCGTTGTATCTACTGTGAATGGCGATGCAAACGTACCTTTCTATAAAGAGCTTGGTGCTCAAGGTGTTTCATCTGAAGACATTCCAGTGATTGCATTCTCGGTTGGCGAAGAAGAGCTATCGGGCATGGATACTGAACCTCTAGTGGGTCACTTAGCGGCATGGAACTATTTCATGAGCGTCGATACCGAAGTCAATGAAGAGTTCGTTGAAACATGGCAGTCATTCATTAAGAGTGACAAACGTGTAACGAATGACCCGATGGAAGCACACTATATTGGTTTCAATATGTGGGCTCAAGCTGTGACTAATGCGGGCACAACCGATGCTGAAGCGGTGCAAGATGCATTGATTGGTGTGTCTGTTCCAAACCTATCTGGTGGCTACTCAACCATGCTACCAAACCACCACATAACTAAACCTGTATTGATTGGTGAGATTCAAGATGATGGCCAGTTTGACATCGTTTGGGAAACCACAGGCCTTGTTGCAGGTGATGCTTGGTCTAACTACTTACCTGAATCAGCAAAACTATTCTCTAGTTGGTCTAAGCCATTCTCATGTGGTGCGTTCAACGTTGAAACTAAAAAGTGTTCTGGTGGTAACTAGAGTTATTCGCTCTTAGCTGATAACTAGTTACTGGTTATCAGCTTTCGTTACTGGGTGTTAGCTATTACCGGTAACTACTAGCTATGAATATTGAGCCTTCTCTTTAGGGAAGAGTGCTTCTGCATGGAGGCGCAACGAAAGAGAAGGCTCAAATTAGTTTCAAGTCACAACAACTATCCAAACATCCACCAAGTAAAAAATAACAATATCTAACTTGTTGGTTAAGGAAGCAGGGATGAAGAACGTATTAAACGTATTTAAGGCGCTGTTGCTCATGGCTATCAGTGCTCAGTTGGCTTTTGCTGGAATAACGGATGAAGCTAGCTTTACCAAGGCGCTAGTTGGTAAAAAAACATCGGATAAAGAGCTAGCCATCGATTGGATCATTGAGACACAAACGGAAGACGTGTCGAAGGCTATTTTATATGGATGGTTAAACGGCAATCTCTATTACTTCAATGATAAAAAAAACGAACATTATAAACAGCTCTATCTCATTCAAAACACCAAAACAGCCACTTCAGCTCAGTCTGGATGGGATGAATCAACTCTCAATATCGACAATGCTAAGCTGTTTAAAAAGGTGCGCGTAAACAACAAACTTCGCGGGATCTTACGGGGTGAAATTGCCTCTATTGGATTAAATAGCAGTAACCCAGATGTGCGTTATCAAGCGGTTCTCGATCTACTGGGAACTAAGGATGCCACTATCATCGATCGTTTATCCGAACTTAGAGAAAATGAGACCGATGGTAAAGTCGCTGAACTAATGGATTTGTCATTAGCTATTTTTACCTCGCTTGATAACAGTGCAACAACTGAAGCTCGAGTAACATCGATTGAACGAGTGGGCGACTTTAAGCATTCAGTCGTTCTAAAAACACTGAACCAACTACTTAACGGTGAGCAAGAACCAAGCATTTTGGCTGCAACAGAGCGTGCGATGGACGATTATCAACAAAGCCAAGCTCTGTACTCAGGTGTTGAAACCGTATTCTTTGGCTTGAGTTTAGGTTCGGTATTGGTACTAGCGGGCATTGGCTTAGCGATCACCTTTGGTGTGATGGGCGTTATCAACATGGCTCATGGTGAGCTGATCATGATTGGCGCTTACACCACCTATGTATTGCAACTTCTGATGCCGAATCATATTGGTTTAGCGCTAATACTTTCTATTCCTGCAGCATTCATCGTTTCGGGCTTAGTGGGTATTGCGATTGAGCGAAGCGTGATTCGTCACCTTTATGGGCGTCCATTAGAGACCTTGCTCGCCACCTTTGGTATCAGCTTAATCTTGCAGCAAGCCGTTCGCTCTATTTTCTCTCCGCTGAACCGATCAGTGAGTACACCTGAATGGATGTCTGGTGCGCTTCAATTGAATCCTATGCTATCGCTGACTTATAACCGTCTTTACATCATCTTGTTCTGTGGCTTGGTGTTTATGGGGTTATTGATGGTTCTGAAAAAGACACCGTTAGGCCTTCAGGTTCGTGCCGTTTCTCAAAACCGTGGTATGGCTCGTGCGATGGGGATTCGATCGGAACGTGTTGATGCGATGACCTTCGGTTTAGGCTCTGGCGTCGCAGGTGTTGCGGGTGTAGCGCTTTCTCAACTGACTAACGTTGGCCCAAATATGGGGCAGGCGTACATCATTGATTCTTTCATGGTGGTGGTGTTTGGCGGGGTTGGCAACTTATGGGGCACACTAGTCGCAGGGCTCAGCCTTGGCTTATTTAATAAGATTTTAGAACCATGGGCTGGTGCGGTTCTCGCCAAGATCCTAGTACTGGTTTTCATCATTCTGTTTATTCAAAAACGTCCACGCGGACTATTCCCGCAACGTGGCCGTGCGGCTGAAGGTTAAGGACAACATCATGCAGTCTAAATCATTTGTACTTTCGGCGATGCGTGGTGACAAAGGTGGTCAACTGACCATCCTTGCCATTCTTGCGGCCGTCATTCTTATTCCGCTGGCTAACACCATGTTGCCAAGTGGACACCCGCTTCATGTTGAGATTTTTACAATCTCATTAATGGGCAAATACCTGAGTTACGCAATGTTGGCGTTGGCGCTCGATCTTGTGTGGGGCTACCTCGGAATCTTGAGTCTAGGCCATGGCGCTTTCTTTGCGCTTGGTGGCTATGCGATGGGCATGTACTTAATGCGCCAGATTGGTGACCGTGGGGTATATGGTGACCCAATCCTACCTGACTTCATGGTGTTTCTTGATTGGTCGGCGTTGCCATGGTTCTGGCAGGGCTTTGATCAGTTCTGGTTCGCCTGCCTAATGGTGGTGTTGGTACCGGGCGCATTGGCTTATTTGTTCGGTTATTTAGCTTTCCGTTCTCGAGTGTCAGGGGTGTATCTTTCTATCATGACTCAAGCGTTAACTTACGCATTGATGCTGGCATTTTTCCGCAACGAGATGGGCTTTGGTGGCAACAACGGACTGACGGATTTCAAAGACATCATCGGTCTGAGTTTGCAGAGTGATGCGGTCAAGATAGGTCTGTTTGTCGCGACTGGTATTGCGCTTATTCTCAGCTACATAGCTTGTCGCATGGTGGTGACCAGTCGATTAGGTCGTGTGGCATTAGCGATTCGTGATACGGAATCACGCACTCGCTTTATGGGCTATGACGTCGATGGCATCAAGCTGTGGGTCTTCGTTCTTTCTGCGGTTATCGCCGGTATTGCCGGGGCTTTATATGTCCCTCAAGTGGGTATTATCAATCCGGGAGAATTTGCTCCTCTTAACTCGATTGAGATTGTGGTTTGGGTAGCCTTAGGCGGTCGTGCCACTCTGTTTGGTGCCATTGTCGGTGCATTGATCATCAACTACGCCAAGAGTTGGTTTACGGTTGAGTTCCCGGAGGTGTGGCTGTTTGCTCTGGGTGGACTATTCGTACTCTCAACCATGTACTTCCCACAAGGTGTGATTGGCTTTGTCAGTGAAAAGTGGCAGCAGCTGCGCAAGGCATCAAATGGGAAAAACCAAGATAAAGATAAGGATGATCAGCACAAGGCCAAGGAGGTGATCGCATGACCACATTTAATAGCGTAAAGGAATCGGTTCAGGCGTTCACTCGTCGAGACGAAGTCTTTGATTACCTCAAACCCGATATTCATCCTGCCATCGATACTCGACATAACGTGCTGTTGTATGTCGAAGGCGTCAACAAAAACTTCGATGGTTTCCAAGCGATAAACGACCTCAACCTCTACATCAAAGAGGGAGAGCTACGCTGTATCATAGGTCCTAATGGCGCAGGTAAAACCACCATGATGGACATTATCACAGGTAAAACTAAGCCAGACACCGGCGAGGTGTGGTTGGGTTCGAACATCAACTTATTGAAGATGAACGAAGCCGAAATCGCCAATGCAGGCGTTGGGCGTAAATTCCAAAAACCTACCGTGATTGAGTGTTTAACTGTGTGGCAGAACCTTGAATTAGCCATGGCCGGTGACCGCTCAGTGTGGGCGACGTTCACCGCTGTGATGTCTGGTGAACAGAAAGACAAATTGACCTCGGTACTTGAGCTGATTCATTTAAAAGACGAAGCGGCGAATTTGGCAGGTAACCTGTCTCACGGACAAAAGCAGTGGTTAGAGATCGGCATGCTATTGATGCAAAACCCTAAGCTGTTGCTGGTGGATGAACCCGTGGCAGGTATGACTCACCAAGAAATGGATCGCACCTCTGAGTTACTTAACTCACTGGCAGGTAAGCACTCGGTTGTGGTCGTTGAACACGATATGGATTTCGTTCGTTCTATCGCCAGCCATGTCACCGTGCTTCATCAAGGTCATGTGTTGGCTGAAGGCACCATGGATCAAGTGCAGGCTCACCCTGAAGTTAAACAAGTTTATCTCGGAGAATAGGATGCTAGAGGTTAAATCAGTTAATCAATATTACGGTGAGAGCCACACGCTGTGGGATTTGGATATGCAGATCCCAGAAGGTAAATGCACGGTGCTAATGGGGCGAAATGGTGTCGGTAAAACCACCTTACTGCAATGCATTATGGGGTTGGTGAAGGTTGAAAGCGGTGACATCTCCTTATCGGGTGAGTCACTTTTGAAAACCGATGCCGAGGACCGTCCACGCCAAGGGATCGGCTATGTACCGCAAGGTCGCCAGATCTTCCCAATGCTCACTGTTCAAGAAAATCTAGAGGTCGGTTTACCGATTCGTAAAAAGGGTGACCGCAAGATCCCTGAATTCATCTTCGATATTTTCCCAGTGTTAAAAGAGATGCTACATCGTCGCGGTGGTGATTTATCGGGTGGCCAGCAGCAACAGCTAGCGATTGGGCGTGCGCTGGTGGTTAATCCAAAGCTATTGATCTTGGATGAGCCGACGGAGGGTATTCAACCCAATATTGTGCAAGAGATTGGCGACATCATTCGCATGCTCAACGAGAAAATGGGGCTCACGGTTCTGTTGGTTGAACAGAAGCTGCCGTTTGCAAGAAAGGTCGGTGACCGTTTTTGCATTATCGACCGTGGACGCCAAGTGGCAGAAGGTGAAATGACAGGGCTCGATGAGTCCTTGATAAAGGAGTACCTAACCGTATGAATTCTCTCTTTTCTCCGAATGAAGTAAGCAAGGCTTCTTTAGTAGAAGCTTTATCTTTGAATGAGACCATCGAACAAGATATTCGTGATGGTTGGCAAGCGAGTTTAAACCTCACTTTTGTCGACCGCAGTGATAAAACCGTATTAAAGAATCGTCAGCAGTCTGGTCCGCTTGCGGTGCAACGCCCCCTGTATCCTGATGGGGAAACGTGTCACACCTATTTACTCCATCCCCCCGGCGGAGTGGTAGGTGGTGACACTCTCAATATTGAAGCGACCATCGAAAGCGGTGCGCATGCGTTGATCACCACACCCGGTGCGACCAAGTTTTATCGCTCAAACAACAAGTACGCCAAGCAGAAGCAGACCCTACGAGTGAAGAAAGATGCACGCTTGGAATGGATGCCGCAAGAGAACATCTTTTTCCCCAATGCACACGTTCGTTTAGATACTGAAATTCGCCTAGAAAAGGGTGCACAGTTTTGGGGTTGGGAGATGCACTGTTTTGGACGCCCTGCACAGAATGAGGGATTCGAGCATGGTCATCTCGTTGGGAAAACAGAAATCTATCTTGATAATCAAAGGCTTCTGACTGAAGGCTTTAATTTTCATGGTGGCGATAAGTTAATGATAAATATGGGGTTACTTGATTATTCAATGATGGGAACCTTTTATATCACCTCAAATGAGAAGCAAGATCTAGAGTTGGTACAGAGCTTGCTCATATCTATTACACAGCAAGCTTCACAGCAATCAGTTACATCAAAAACGTCGAGTGAACCCACATTAATATTGGGTGCTACTCAGATAGAAGGATTGATTGTGGTGCGAGCCTTGGGTAATTGGAGTGAAGATATCCTCCAAGCCTTTGGTCAGATTTGGCAAGCAACTCGCTCTCATTTATGTGGTACGACTCCTGATTTACCAAGGATTTGGGCGACTTAGCGATTAGCCCTTTTTGTACCTAGGGTGACTTCCGACCCTAGGTACATTTTTTCAAGCTTGCTGTGATTGAATCCCACTTACTGCTCATGCGTTTTTGAGCAATAAGAAAACAACACTAACAGCGGGCGGCTAAATGGAATTAACACCAAGAGAAAAAGATAAGCTACTTATCTTCTGCGCAGGAATGCTGGCACAGCAGCGCAAACAAAAAGGCTTAAAGCTCAACTACCCAGAATCTATCGCACTGATCAGCAGTGCCATTCTCGAAGGTGCCCGCGAGGGTAAAACCGTTTCAGAATTAATGGATTTTGGACGCACACTTCTTACTGTCGATGACGTTATGGAGGGGATCCCTTCCATGATCCCTGATGTACAAGTCGAAGCCACTTTTCCTGATGGCACCAAGCTGGTGACCGTTCATGAACCTATCGTGTAGGGAGAAGTAATATGGCTGGTTCCACAAAACAATACTCAGGACTCGTTCCCGGAAAAGTAGAAACCGCACCGGGTGACATCACTCTCAATGAAGGCCGAGACACAACGTCCGTTAAGGTGCAAAACATTGGCGATCGTCCTGTCCAAATTGGCTCTCATTACCACTTCTATGAAGCAAACCCTTCGCTGATCTTTAACCGAGAAGTCACTAAAGGCTTTCGACTCAATATTCCTGCGGGTACTGCAACCCGCTTTGAGCCGGGTCAGTCGCGTAGCGTCGAGTTAGTGCGTTACGCCGGTAAGTTAGAGATCTATGGCTTCCAAGGAAAGGTGATGGGCAAGCTCTAAGCGCTCCCACGGAATAATGAAAATAACAAAGGATTGAACATGGCGACGATATCCAGACAGGCTTATGCCGAAATGTTTGGGCCAACAGTCGGTGACCGAGTGCGTCTTGCTGACACTGATTTATGGCTAGAAGTTGAAAAAGATTACACCGTATACGGCGACGAAGTGAAATTCGGCGGCGGCAAAGTTATCCGTGATGGACAAGGGCAAAGCCAACGTCCAAGTGCCGAAACTCCAGATTTGGTGATCACTAACGCAATTGTGTTGGATTACTGGGGCATCGTAAAAGCCGATGTCGCAGTCAAAGATGGTCGAGTTCAGGCATTGGGCAAAGCGGGCAACCCAGATGTTCAACCGGGCGTTGATATTGTGATTGGCCCGGGCACGGAAATTTTAGCAGGCGAAGGTTCAATCTTGACTGCTGGTGGTATTGATTCACACATTCATTTTATTTGCCCACAACAGATTGAAGAAGCACTGGCGTCAGGTGTGACAACCATGATCGGCGGTGGCACTGGACCAAACACAGGTACTAACGCGACCACATGCACACCGGGGCCTTGGAACATGCACCGCATGCTAGAGTCACTCGATCAATTCCCGATGAACTTTGGTTTGTTAGGCAAAGGCAATGCCAGTCAGCCAGAAGCACTACGTGAGCAAGTAGCGGCAGGCGCGGTGGGTTTGAAGTTACACGAAGACTGGGGAACCACTCCCGCTTCAATCGATACCTGTTTGAGTGTGGCTGACGAGATGGACGTACAAGTTGCGATTCATACCGACACTCTGAATGAATCTGGTTTTGTTGAATCGACACTTGGCGCAATCGGCGACCGCGTGATTCATACCTATCACACCGAAGGTGCGGGCGGTGGTCATGCTCCCGATATTATTCGTGCTGCAGGTGAGCCGAACGTTTTGCCTTCCTCAACCAATCCAACACGCCCTTACACCATCAATACCGTCGATGAGCACTTAGACATGTTGATGGTCTGTCATCACTTGTCACCATCGATTGCTGAAGATGTCGCGTTCGCAGAGTCACGTATCCGCCGTGAAACCATTGCCGCAGAAGACATTCTTCATGACTTAGGTGCCTTTTCGATGATCGCTTCGGACTCACAAGCAATGGGACGTGTAGGCGAGGTGATCACTCGAACTTGGCAAACTGCGCACAAGATGAAAGTTCAGCGCGGCAGCCTAAAAGAAGATTCAGACTACAGCGATAACTTCCGATTAAGACGCTATGTCGCTAAGTACACCATCAACCCAGCGATCACTCATGGTATGTCTCATGAAATCGGTTCTATCGAAGCAGGGAAATTAGCAGACTTAGTGTTGTGGAAGCCCGCTTTCTTTGGTGTGAAACCTAGTGTGATTTTGAAAGGCGGCATGATCGCCATGGCGCCGATGGGTGACCCAAATGCTTCAATCCCAACCCCTCAGCCAGTTCACTATCGCTCTATGTTTGGTAGCTATGGCAAGGCATGTCAGAACACATCAATGTTGTTTGTTTCCAAAGAAGCCAAGGCACAGAACATAGATAAACAATTAGGTCTACAGAGCCTGATTGGTGTTGTGAGCAACTGCCGAAATATCAGCAAAGCCGACATGAAGCTCAACGATTGGATGCCAAAAATTGAGGTCGACTCTCAGACGTATCAAGTACGCGCCGATGGTGAATTGCTAACTTGTGAGCCTGCTGAAGAACTACCAATGGCACAACGGTATTTTCTATTTTAAGAGCTCGGCTGAAGGCTTTTATTTTAGCGCTGAGCTGAAGGCTCTTGTTCTAGCTCTTAGCTAAGGGCTTTTAGGCTGAAGGCTCCTAATTTAAACGTTATAAATCTCACAAGGAGATTGAGGTAATAGCATGATTGAACTGACTCAACTGAATACTCAAATACAAAATGCACCGGACGGCTACTTAAGCCTGCCGATCGATAGCCGCATTAAGAGCCGTCTTAAGGTGATGCTCGATGACGGGCGCAATGCCGGACTGTTTCTACCACGAGGTCATATCTTGCGTGGTGGCGAACAACTCTCAAGTAAATGCGGTTTAGTCGTAGAAGTGAAAGCGGCACCAGAAACCGTTTCGACTGTTTACTGTGAAGACTTGCTCCTGTTAACGCGAGTGGCGTATCACCTTGGTAACCGTCATGTTCCGCTGCAAGTGGAAGCGGGTTGGGTTCGTTATCAACACGACCATGTTTTAGATGAAATGGTTGAAGGCTTAGGCGCGAAAGTGACCACTGAGAAACAACCGTTTGAACCAGAAGGCGGTGCTTATGGCGGTCGCTCTGGTGGACATCATCACCATCATTAATCGAGTCATTTGAGACTCACCCATTTATTAGATACAACCACGATATTAATAACTATAAACGCAAGGAACTCGCGATGAACTTTAAAACAGCTGTAGGCTTATGCACTTTCACAATAGCTTCTCTAACAACATCAACGATGGCTTTTGCTCACCCAGGACATGGGGAGCATTCGGTTCATGAGTCTCACTCGTTTATGTCTGGCTTAACTCACCCTGTGACTGGCATGGATCACCTGATCATGTTGATCGCTTTTGGTCTGTTAATTGGCGCACTTTTATTCTCCACCAAGACAAAAGCCGCTCTGATTGGCGGCGGATTGGTGTCTTTGGTGGTAGGGCTTATCGCAGGCCAAGCCCTAGGCTTCTCTGTGATTGTTGAACCTGCAATCATCGCTTCTCTATTCGTTGTCAGCTTATGTTTATGGCACGTGTTCTCACCATCGACTAAGCGAGTGAACAGTGTATTAGCGGCTTCGATTGGTATGTTGTTTTTCCATGGTTATGCGCATGGCGTTGAAGCGGCAAGTAACCTAACTCAGTTTGCAACTGGTATGAGTATCACAGCTTTGGCTCTGATGGTTATCGGTACATTTGTCGGCCGCGCGGTTTACTCTAAATGGTTGTCGGTTGGTGTGGCTTCAGCAAGCGCACTATTACTGTTAGGCGCGTAAGCTCTCGAACTTATTTGATTCTGGAAGACTGAGGGCACGGTTATGACCACAACAGAAAATGTCGCCATCTATCGCCTGTTTCAATTGATCAGTCCGTCATTGCCGATTGGTGGGTTCACTTACTCGCAGGGTTTAGAGTTAGCGGTTGAAGCGGGTTGGGTGACCGATCGCAACAGCATGGAACAGTGGCTCAACACCATCGTCAACTCCAGTGTCGCGACCTTGGAATTGCCCATCTTAGAGCGTCTTTATCACGCGCTAGAAAAGGGTGAAATCGATGAGATTGAGCATTGGTGTAACTACTTATACTCAAGCCGTGAAACCAGTGAATTGCGAGCGGAAGAAAAGCAGCGTGGGCATGCATTGAACACCTTGTTGAAGCGCTTGGATATCGATATTTCGCTGGTGGATTCTGTTGATAGTCATCCAAACCAATTGTTGGGCATGTGTATGGCGGCTCAGCATTGGGGTATTGATTTAGAGAGCCTCAAGCAGGGTTATTTATGGAGTTGGCTTGAAAACATCGTTACCGCAGGGGTCAAGTTAGTGCCTTTAGGTCAAACCGATGGTCAGTTGGCATTGATTAATATCACCAACACCTTTCCTGAGGTGATCGAAAAGGCCCGCACGATAGAAGATTGGATGATAGGCAGCTTTTCGCCTTCGATGGCATTAGCGAGTTCATTGCACGAAACACAATACACACGACTATTTCGTTCGTAGCGGTTAGCGCGAACGATGTAGCAAAAAGAATATAAGGAAGTAGACAATGGAAAGTTATAAGCAACCACTTCGAATTGGTATTGGCGGCCCGGTAGGGTCTGGTAAAACAGCGCTATTAGAAGTGCTTTGTAAAGCGATTCGCGACAAGCTCAATATCGCAGTGGTAACCAACGACATCTACACTCAAGAAGATGCCAAGATACTTACGCGAGCAGAGGCTCTAGAACCAGATCGTATTATTGGTGTTGAAACGGGTGGCTGTCCGCACACGGCGATCCGTGAAGATGCGTCGATGAACTTAGCTGCGGTAGAAGAGCTTGCCAAGCTGCATAAGAACCTCGATGTGGTATTCGTCGAAAGTGGCGGTGATAACTTGAGTGCGACGTTCAGCCCTGAATTAGCCGATCTTACCATCTACGTGATTGATGTAGCGGAAGGGGAGAAGATCCCACGTAAAGGCGGACCGGGTATTACGCGTTCTGATCTGCTGGTTATCAATAAGATCGATTTAGCACCATATGTGGGTGCGTCACTTGAGGTGATGGAGCAAGACACACAACGCATGCGTCCAACCAAGCCATACGTGTTCACCAACCTCAAAGAGAGCCAAGGGCTAGACTTCATCATCAACTTTATTGTGACTGAAGGGATGCTAACCATGAAGGAGCCTTCTACTACTGAGTAGGGTTGGAATAGGTTAGTTTTTTGAAAGCGTTAGATACTAAAAAGCCCTGTCGATTATCGATAGGGCTTTCTGGTTTGAAACGTTAGGTCGAACTTAAAGCTCGCTCTTAGTCACTCTTGTGGTCACTTGCGACTCAATCACACCGTCTTCAACTTGAGTGGTGATCACTTCACCGACTTCGACATCGTTAATCGATGATACCGTCTTGCTCGATTCTGAATGAGTAATGCTGTAGCCACGCTTTAGGGTTGCCAGTGGACTAACGGTCTCTAACTTCTCTGCAGCCATAGCGAGCTGGTGGCGAGTGGTTAGTAATGTCTTGTCCATTGCATCCAATAGCTTTTGCTCTGAACGTTGCAGATGCAGTTTCTGTTCGCCAAGGCGTTTCACTGGCGAGTTCAATTGAAGCTGGTGCTGTTTACGTTCAACACGCTGTGCATGCTGTTTTAGGTATTGAGTCATACCACGACGCAAACGCATATCTAGGTCATCAAGCTGCTGACTCTGCTTTTGAAGTTGGTAGCTAGGGTGTTGCTTCTCTAAGCGGTATTTCAACGTTTGAGTTGATTGCGCCTGTTTGATTAACACATGACGAATCGCACTGACTAAGCGAGCACGTTTAGACGCGAAAGCTTGTTCTTTATGACTGTTATCACGGCTAACCAATTCTGCGGCAGCTGATGGCGTTGGGGCACGCATATCGGCAACGAAATCAGCGATAGTGACATCCACTTCGTGGCCAACGGCGCTGATAATCGGGATTTGGCTTGCTGCGATTGTGCGAGCTACGATCTCGTTATTGAAGCACCATAGGTCTTCCAGTGAGCCGCCACCACGGCCGACGATTAACACATCACATTCATTGCGTTCGTTAGCGCGTCCAATCGCTTGGGCAATCTGAATCGCCGCCTCTTCGCCTTGAACCATGGTCGGGTAAACCACAACCGGTAGCGAAGGATCGCGCCTTTTTAGTACATCAAGAATATCAAACAGCGCTGCACCGGTTTTAGATGTGATAACGCCAACACGTTTTGGGTGTTCAGGAAGAGCTTGCTTACTTGATTGAGCAAACAGTCCTTCTGCGGCAAGGTTCATCTTCAGCTTTTCAAATTCTTGCTGAAGTTTACCGTCACCCTCTGGCTGCATGCTTTCGATGATCAGTTGGTAGTCACCGCGTGGCTCGTAAAGAGATAGGCGAGCTTTGACTAAAACTTGATTGCCGTTCTGAGGCTTAAAGGTCACACGGCGGTTATTGCCACGAAACATGGCGCATTTAACTTGAGCGCGAGAGTCTTTTAGCGTGAGGTACCAGTGACCAGAGACAGGTGCAGAGAAGTTTGAGATTTCACCAACGAGCCAGACTATTCCCATTTCGTTTTCTAATAGGAGACGAACCTCTGAGTTGAGGCGAGAAACAGTAAAGATGTTTGGATTAGTCATAGAAGCACTATCTTTCCTTGAAGGAAGGTCTTTCTTGGAATCTCACAGGGCGTGAGTATGGAAGATAGCGGCAATATAATACATAGCAAGGGGGTAAATGCAAATTAAAAATACAAAAATGTGTAGCCAAGCGATTTCGCCGTGCGTATAATCCGTCTGCAATATCAAATCCAAATCACTTTATTATGCGAAACGATAAAGTTGGGTTTACTCCTTTTAACACCTTTGTTGTGAGATATTGCAAATGCTACGAATCGCAAAAGAAGCTTTAACTTTTGATGACGTTTTACTCGTCCCAGCACACTCAACCGTTCTTCCGAACACAGCTGATCTTCGCACTCAGTTAACGAAAAACATTTCTTTAAACATCCCAATGATCTCTGCATCGATGGATACTGTTACGGAAGCACGCCTAGCAATTGCCCTTGCGCAAGAAGGTGGTATTGGCTTTATTCATAAGAATATGTCAATCGAGCAGCAAGCTGAAATGGTTCGCCAGGTTAAAATTTACGAAGCTGGTGTGGTTTCTCACCCAGTAACTGTAAGCCCTGACGCGACAATCGCTGATGTTGTAGCCCTTACTCAAAAACACGGCTTCGCCGGTTTCCCTGTTGTTACTGAAACAAACGAATTGGTTGGTATCATTACTGGCCGTGACGTTCGCTTTGTTACTGACCTTTCTAAGAAAGTTGATGTAGTAATGACGCCTAAAGCTCGCCTTGCTTCTGTTAAAGAAGGTGCAACTCGTGAAGAAGTTCAAGAGAAAATGCACGAAGCGCGTGTTGAAAAAGTTCTTGTTGTAAATGATGACTTCCAACTTACTGGAATGATCACTGCAAAAGATTTCCACAAAGCAGAACGTAAACCAAACGCATGTAAAGATGAGCGCGGCAGCCTACGTGTAGGTGCAGCTGTTGGTGCTGGTGCTGGTAACGAAGAGCGTGTTGCTGCTCTAGTTGAAGCTGGCGTAGACGTTCTACTTATCGACTCTTCACACGGTCACTCTGAAGGCGTACTTAACCGTATCCGCGAAACTCGCGCTGCATACCCTGATCTACAAATCATCGGTGGTAACGTAGCAACTGGTGCTGGCGCACGTGCTCTTATCGAAGCGGGTGTTAGTGCAGTTAAAGTTGGTATCGGCCCAGGTTCAATCTGTACGACTCGTATCGTTACTGGTGTTGGTGTTCCTCAAGTAACAGCAATCGCAGACGCAGCGGAAGTTGCAAACGAATACGGTATTCCAGTAATCGCAGATGGCGGTATCCGCTTCTCTGGCGATATCTGTAAAGCTATCGTTGCTGGCGCATCTTGTGTGATGGTTGGTTCAATGTTCGCTGGTACTGAAGAAGCACCGGGTGAAGTTATCCTTTACAACGGTCGTTCTTACAAGTCTTACCGTGGTATGGGTTCTCTTGGCGCTATGTCTCAAGGCTCTTCTGACCGTTACTTCCAATCTGACAACGCTGCAGACAAGCTTGTTCCAGAAGGTATTGAAGGTCGTATCGCATACAAAGGTCGTCTAAAAGAGATCGTTCACCAACAGATGGGCGGTCTACGCTCAAGCATGGGCCTAACGGGTTCTGCAACTGTTGAAGACATGCGTACTAAAGCTGAGTTTGTTCGTATCTCTGGTGCGGGCATGAAAGAATCTCACGTACACGATGTTCAAATCACGAAAGAAGCACCTAACTACCGTTTAGGTTAATAATACGTCCAAACGTTTGAATAATGTGCTGATTTAGTCGGCACATTAATATACCAATCGTAGTAAATAACTGGTCATCCTAGCTTGTTAAAAACCTCGATAACTTCGTTAGAATTTTTGATTGTAGAATAACTACTTATCAGAAAATCCTGCCTCGTTCTCAGGCTTTTTTCCTACGCTATTCCTGAACACTTACTTACTGTGATTGGTATTATATCTACCGCCTGTTTTGTTAAAAGTCCGATTTTCTCAAAACACGTGGTTAAAGATATCTAACGAAAACGTTTGCTTTATTTCTTGAAGAGTTAATCAGAGGTGAGTAAACTCGCCTCCGTTTTATCACATAGCCAATAAGACTGCTTACAATGACTAAAAATATTCATGACCAACGTATTCTAATTCTGGACTTCGGTTCTCAATACACACAGCTAGTAGCTCGTCGTATTCGTGAGATCGGTGTTTACTGTGAACTTTGGAGCTGGGACGTAGAAGAAGCGGATATTCGTGAATTCAATCCAGACGGTATCATCCTATCTGGTGGCCCTGAAAGTGTAACGGAAGAGAACTCTCCACGTGCACCTCAGTACGTATTTGATTCAGGTGTTCCTGTATTCGGTATCTGCTACGGCATGCAAACTATGGCTGAGCAACTTGGCGGTAAAGTAGCAACGTCTACTGAACGCGAGTTCGGCTACGCTGCTGTACAAGTAACTGGTGAATCTGCACTTTTCGCTGACCTTGAGTCTACTCAAGATGTTTGGATGAGCCACGGCGACAAAGTAGTTGAGATTCCAGCTGATTTCACAAAGATCGCTGAAACAGACACTTGCCCATACGCTGCAATGGCAAACGAAGAGAAGAAGTACTTCGGTGTTCAATTCCACCCAGAAGTAACACACACTAAAAACGGCCTGAAAATGCTTGAGAACTTCGTTCTTAACGTATGTGGTTGTGAAGGTCTGTGGACTTCAGCTTCAATCATTGAAGATGCAGTTGCACGTATTAAAGAACAAGTAGGTGACGACGAAGTTATCCTTGGTCTTTCTGGTGGTGTTGATTCATCTGTAGTTGCGATGCTTGCTCACCGCGCTATCGGCGACAAACTAACATGTGTATTTGTTGATAACGGCCTTCTTCGTCTAAACGAAGCTGAGCAAGTTATGGATATGTTTGGTGACCAGTTCGGCCTAAACATCATCAAAGTCGATGCAGAAGATCGTTTCCTTAACGCTCTGGAAGGCGAAGCTGAACCAGAAGCTAAGCGTAAAATCATCGGTCACGTATTCGTAGATATCTTCGATGAAGAGTCTAAGAAACTATCTAATGCTAAATGGCTTGCTCAGGGTACTATCTACCCAGACGTAATCGAGTCTGCAGCATCTAAGACAGGTAAAGCACACGTAATCAAATCTCACCACAACGTTGGTGGCCTTCCTGATGATATGGAAATGGGTCTTGTTGAACCTCTACGTGAGCTGTTTAAAGATGAAGTACGTAAGATCGGCCTTGAGCTTGGTCTTCCATACAACATGCTTTACCGCCACCCATTCCCGGGTCCTGGTCTAGGTGTTCGTGTTCTTGGCGAAATCAAGAAAGAGTACTGTGATCTACTGCGTCGCGCAGATGCTATTTTCATTGAAGAGCTTCACGCTGCTGACCTTTACCACAAAGTATCTCAAGCATTCACGGTATTCCTACCAGTACGTTCAGTTGGCGTAATGGGCGATGGCCGTAAGTACGATTGGGTTGTATCTCTACGTGCCGTAGAAACTATCGACTTCATGACTGCTCACTGGGCACACCTACCATACGACTTCCTAGGTAAGGTTTCTAACCGTATTATCAACGAAGTTAACGGCATTTCACGTGTTGTTTACGATATTTCTGGTAAGCCACCAGCAACTATCGAGTGGGAATAATCTCTTAGAGATTTAACCAGCTTTGATTAAGATCTTAAGCCTCGAACTCAGTTCGGGGCTTTTTTCTTTTCGATTGATTATATTGATTCATTACATTAAAGGCTTATGAGCAATACCTCGAAATCAAATGAACAATAACTAGAAACCAAATGAGTTGGAAACTAGATATCAGCTCAAGAAACCATGAGACGCTTTGTTGTGCTGAGCCATGTATCAAAAAGATCACTCGCACTTTTTATAAATTCACACAGCTACAGCTAGGCCATTCCACATGTGAAGCATACTCTTTGATGGACTTATTAAGGACAGATAAGAGAATCCATCATGTTAAAAATCAAATATTTGGCGACAGTACTGGGCTGCACATTAGCAGCGCAAAGTCATGCGTCTTTGAACATTCAACCTGATCCGCAAAACCCGAATGGTTACCTTGTTGAAAAGTCGGCTCTACAAGCTGCTGAACAAGCGAAAACATCCGATCCTATGTATGCGATCTGGTCACAGGCCCTTCAAACTCGCCCGAATACAATCGTTGAAGCGATTGAACCCGGTTCCCCCTCGAATCCTGAAAACATAAAGCGTGTAGAGCGCGTGTTCCCTCAATCTGAATGGGACTTCCTCACTCAGATGGCAGCGCCAGAATACACCTACACTCGCTTCTTACGTGCGATCGGTAAATTCCCAGCGTTCTGTGGAGAGTACACCGATGGCCGTGACTCCGATGCCATCTGTAAGAAATCCATCATCACGGCCTTTGCTCAATTTTCACAAGAGACGGGTGGGCATATCGCGATAGACAACACCTCTGATAATCCATTAGCTCTAGAAGAGTGGCAGCAAGCGCTGGTGCATGTTCGCGAAATGGGTTGGTCTGAAGGCCAAGAAGGTTACACCACCGGTTGTGGTCAGAACGATTGGCAGAATGCCCGTTGGCCATGTGCTGCGGGACAGGGCTACTTCGGACGTGGTGCTAAACAGCTTTCTTACCATTTTAATTATGGCGCGTTCTCTGAAGTGATGTTTGATGGTGACGCGACGGTGCTTCTCAACAATCCGGGCTTAGTGGCGGACTCTTGGTTGAACTTAGCGTCTGCAATTTGGTTTTTCCTTACCCCTCAAGCACCTAAACCAGCTATGCTGCATGTCATCGACCGCACTTGGACGCCATCTCAACGTGAATTGGATGCGGGTATTGGCTATGGCTTTGGTACCACAATCAACGTGATCAATGGTGGTATTGAATGTGGCGAGCAGAACAAAGACAAAGGCCAACCCGTTAACCGTATTCGTTATTGGGAAGGGTTAGCAGCGCACTATGAAATTCCGGTAGAAGCGGATGAAGCCAATACTTGTTGGCAGCAAACGCCTTACGGAAGCTTAAACCTCAACGGAGCAACGGATGTGTTGTACACCAACTGGGATGGTAACTGGAAATACTACGCAGACCGCCCAGAAGGTTACTCGTTTGAGTGTGAGCTTGTTGGTTTCCAAACGGCTTATTCCGCACTGGTGGCTGGTGATTACGAGAAGTGTGTGACCAACTTCTATGGTTCTCATGCGAGTTGGCCTGAAGTGAAGGTGGTCGATAAGCTTGATCCGGTAGACCCTGGTACTGATCCGGGTGGTAATGGTTGGAGTGCGACCAAGGTTTACAACGCGGGTGACCAAGTGACGCATAACGGCGCAACCTATGAAGCGAAATGGTGGACACAAGGGGATGACCCTGCCAATGGTGGCCCTTGGAAACTAGTAGCGGGCGAGCCAACACCACCAGTTGTGACAGATCCAACGCCTGTTGATCCTGCTCCGGTAGACCCAACACCAGTTGAACCGCCAGTTACCGAGTCACCTGTCGTTGTTGACCCATCTGTGTTTATCACCTGGCAAGCGGGCGTTAGCCAAGTGAGTAATGGCGACAAAGTGACGCATAACGGCAAGTGCTTCGTGGCTAAAAACGGCCCGGGCGTATGGGAAAGCCCAGTTCAATCGAATTGGTTCTGGGATGAAATTAGTTGTAATTGATCGTCTGAATACTGAAAAGGTGGCCTAAGTTACGAGCTCAGTAGTACGACCATAGCGATATAAATAATCAAAAGCCGAAAGTGTCTACTTTCGGCTTTTTTTCGTTTCGAACTTGGCTATTTAAGCAGGGTGATTGGTCTATTTGGCTATGTTGAAGCGCATTTAAAGACTAATTATCCAGTTAGAGGATAAAGTTCTGTACAAATGATGCTTGTGAATTTATATTCAAATTTAATTTATATTTATTCTCTTATTTTAGGGTTAAGGTGTACCTATGGAACAGACAGATATCACGTCACTCATCCCCATTGTGATTACTTTGGTGTTGTCATTGGCGACAAGGAATGTGGTGATAGGCCTTTTTGCTGGTGTGCTGAGTGGTGTTGCAATGCTGACTGGCATGTTTAGCGAACTTAACCCGCTTGATACGTTTGGTACCATGGTTAAAGGTTACCTAGTCCCTCAGCTTACAGATAGCTACAACGCTGGCGTGATTATGCTGTTGGTGTTCATCGGTGGTTTTGTCGCTTTGATGGAAAAGTCGGGCGGTGGTGTTGCGTTTGCCAAGCGAGTGACGGAGTGGGTAAGCAATAAATGCCAAGCGCAAATCTCTGCATGGTTTGGGGGAATCGTGATATTTTTCTCTGACTTAGGTACTCCGTTGATTGTTGGTCCTGTCTTTCGCCCTCTTTTCGATAAACTGAAACTTTCTAGACAGAAGTTGGCATTCATCATCGACTCTACATCATCACCCGTCGCGATCCTTATCCCTTTTATCGGGTGGGGCGTGTATATCATGAGCCTGATTCAAAAAGAGTTTACGGCGTTGAATGTCAATATGTCTGATTGGGATGCGTTCATCGGTGCGATTCCTTTTCAGTTCTACGCATTCCTCGCGATTTTCATCGTTCCGCTCGTGTCCGTTAAAGGTTTAGATTTTGGGCCAATGGCAAAAGCTGAGCGTGATTGCCAGGCGGGAATTAACTCTGGCGTGAATAACGAATCACTAAATCCGTTCTCGCATAAAAATGCAAAGGCATCTTTTGTCTGGGCACCATTGTTAGTGATGCTGGTGGTGTTGTGTGCCATGCTGGTACCACAAGGTTTCCCATTCCAAAAGGTCGCAGGTTCATCGTTCAGAGCTGCTTTATCATCGGCTTACTTCTTTGCGGCGATTACCTTAATCTCGCTAATGGCTTACTACGGTGTAAGAAAGCTTTCAGATGGTGTTTCTGTGTACTTAAAAGGTATGGGAAACATGATGCCAGTCGCGATCATCTTGGTACTGGCTTGGGCATTAAGCACCGTTGGTAAAGAGTTGGGTGCAGCGGCTTATATTGCTGAGCAAGCACAGAGCGGTTTCCCTTACTGGTTAGTACCTGCGGTCGCGTTCTTGCTGTCTGCCATTATCTCATTCGCAACGGGCTCATCGTGGGGAACCTTCGCGATAATGATGCCTTTAGTTATTCCAACCGCGATTGCGATAGATGCTCCGCTTCTCGTCGCGATTGGTGCCGTGTTATCGGGTGGCTTGTTTGGTGATCACTGCTCACCGATCTCTGAAACCACGATTCTTTCTTCAACCGGGGCTGGGTGTGATCAGTTTGAACACTTTAAGACGCAGCTACCTTACGCATTGATGAACGGCTCTATTGCTCTGATTAGTTTTGTAGTCGCAGGCTTTACGGGAAGTGCATTGGTTGTATTAGGTGCTCTTGTTGCTCAGTTGATTGTCGTGACGTTGTTAGCCAAGCGCGATGCGAGTAAAAACGCTTCTTCAGACGTTCAATCTCAAGTGTCTGAATCTAAACCACAACAAGCGTAATTTAATCTGTCCAAGTAGATACGAGATTTAATGGAGTAAACAAGTAACGAAAAGCTCGCCACCTGTTGCCTACGTTTGCTATTAAGGGGGCGCTTACTCAAATCTAAAGACTCTTTTCGCATCCCCATCTCTTTTATCGTACCTAAAAAAACCTCGTCATTCCCCACAGTAAGTAACGAACGTGACAGAGGGCTCTTGTGTGCCGCAAGTGCTCATATCGAAGAGTAGATTCCAGATATCCCGTCCCTCGATTCTAGAGTGACGTAGCACCAGGCTTTGTCTCATTGCCTCAACACTTACCTCACTCGTCATTCCTTACAGTGAGGAACGAACGTGATAGGGAATCTGTTTATTGATAGTTTCGGTGAATTGAATAGGTTCATTATGAAACCTATTTTCCATAAGATCATTTGTACAATCTTAGTTTTCGATAACTGGATTACCTAGTTGTACGGTTTATAGATTAAAATTTTCTGATAGTTTTTATCGCTTTTTTTTAATCAACCACTTTAATAAGGTAAATTCGTAATGTCGACCAAACTAGCTAACCCAGCGCCACTAGGCTTAATGGGTTTCGGTATGACCACCATTCTTCTTAATATCCACAACGCAGGTTTCTTCCCAATCGATTCTATGATTCTTGCAATGGGTATTTTTTACGGTGGTTTGAGCCAAGTTATCGTGGGCACTATGTGTTTCAAACGTGGTGACACGTTCGGTACAACTGCGTTTACTTCTTACGGCCTATTCTGGTTGTCTTTGGTTGGTTTGATTGTAATGCCTTACATGGGCCTTCCAGCAAGCCCTGCTGCATTCATGGGTTGGTACCTATTACTATGGGGTATCTTCACAGGCTTCATGTTCATCGGTTCTCTATGTTACCCAGTTGCGAAGCAAGTAGTATTCGGTTCACTAACTATTTTGTTCTTCTTGCTAGCCGCTCGTGATTTCACTGGCAGCGAACTAATCGGCACTATCGCTGGTTTTGAAGGTATCTTCTGTGGCGCTTCAGCTATCTACTTTGCAATGGCACAAGTAATCAACAACGAATACGGCCGCACAGTACTGCCTATCGGTGAGAAGAAAGCGCCTCAAATGGCAACACAAGAAATCGCTGCTTAATACTCTAACTCGGGAACAGTTAGTTTGTTATAAGCCATTTATTGGTTATGAATAAAACAAAAAGGGTTAGCCGAAATAGCTAACCCCTTTTTTATGCGTTATTAATAGCACTATTTGTTAAAGCGATCTATTTGCTAAGGAAAGCTTAAGCTGAAGGTTGCTCTACAGGTTTAGTGTCTGCAGCTTCTGCTTCTGGAGACTTGCCTGTTTTACGCTTGTACTTCTCTTCCCAGTAAGTTGCACCTTTAATGCCTAGTTTTACAGGGTTGAATGTGTACTCAGTTACGCCTTGTTTCTGCTGTTCTTCGTAGTCAGCTAGAGCTTTAAGCGCAGGCTTAGACATGAAGAAGATGATCAGAATACCAACGATGTTTAACCATGCCATCAAGCCAACACCAACATCACCCATTGCCCATGCAAGGTTCGCTGTTTTAACTGTGCCATAGAAAACGGCAGTGATAAGAACAAGCTTAAGTACGAACATCATGCCAGGGATCTTGATGGTACGACGTAGGTAAGCAATATTCGTTTCTGCGATGTAGTAGTAAGCAAGAATCGTTGTAAATGCGAAGAAGAACAGAGCAAATGCGATGAATGGCTTACCAATGCCTGGTAGTGCACTTTCAATAGCAAGCTGTGTAAATACAGGACCATTCGCACCGATGTTTGCTGCTAGGTTCTGAACAAGGAACACACCCTCAGCGCCGCCGTGAACGTTGTAAGCACCAGTGATGATGATCATGAACGCTGTAGCAGAACATACTAGAAGAGTATCGATGTAGATAGAGAAAGCTTGTACCAAACCTTGCTGAGCTGGGTGATCAACACTTGCAGCCGCAGCCGCGTGAGGACCTGTACCTTGACCCGCTTCGTTTGAGTAAACACCACGCTTAACACCCCAACCAATTGCAGCACCGAAGCCTGCCATAGGTGTGAATGCATCGCCAATGATCATTGCGAAAACCGTTGGCACTTGGCCGATGTTTAGCAGAATGATAACGAACGCGATGATGATGTAAGCCAGTGCCATGAATGGAACAACGATTTGTGTGAAGTTCGCAATACGTTTAACACCACCAAAGATGATGAACGCTAGGATAATAGCAACTACAGTACCAGTGAAAATTTTAGCGAAACTGAATGTACCGATAGCTGTTTCAATCATGTCACCTGAGCCAAATGCAGCTTCTACAGCATTACCAATACTGTTTGACTGAACACCTGGAAGCAAAATACCACATGCAAAAATAGTCGCGATAGCAAAGATCCAAGCGTACCATTTTTGACCCATCGCTTTTTCGATGTAGTAAGCCGGACCACCACGGAACTGGCCTTCATCTTCTTCTTTGTAGATTTGCGCTAGCGTTGATTCTGCGTAAGCTGTTGCAGCGCCAAAGAAAGCCACTACCCACATCCAGAATACTGCACCTGGGCCGCCGAAACCGATAGCGGCAGCAACACCAGCAATGTTACCTGTACCGACACGGCCAGATAGAGAAACGGCCAGAGCTTGGAAAGACGAGATGCCTTTTGACGAGCTTTTACCCGATAGTAGCAAGCGCCACATTTCAAAGAAGTGACGGATTTGAACAAATCGAGTCATGATGGAGTAGAACAAACCTGCACCTAAACATAGGTAGATAAGTACTGGACTCCAGATTATTCCATTCAAAAAATCAACGAATGACTGCATGAGTATTTTCCCTGTTAGTTTTGCTTATGATTGTTTTTCGAACAACACAATACTTCACTTGTAACTCGAGTGTTAAATTATTTAACTGCCTATTAGGATTACTGTGACATAAAGCATGTTACAGGGGGTGTTTGTTAACGCTTAGTGCTAATTTGATAATCGTTCCATTAAAATTGATATGCAATTAGTTGTTTTTAGTGTCGGTTTGTAAAGTGAATAAATAGTGATTAATACAAATTTTCGAAACTCACAATATGTGTCAGAAGGGAAAATAGAAGAAAAATGAGAGGAAACGTTGTTCAGTACTAATGACTGTTAACACATTACGACGGTAAAGACGCAAGAATATATCACCGATATAGTGAAATTAGGCAGGTTTAAGGGGAGGTATTATTTAAAATATCAGTAGTAATTTTTAGAACTTTCCGTAAGGATTACCGCAATCAGAAATCGTGAATCAATCGCCTGTTTTAAACGACTTTAAATCCTTTCCCAACCAAAGCTTGAGCGAACTCAGACTGAGTGTTTGGATCTCCGTGAATCAAATGTACCTCTTTCGGTGGAGTCGCGATGCCGTCTATAAATCGGTAGAGATCTTCTTTATCAGCATGGGCAGAATAGCCAGACATGCCATGAATTTGAGCGTTAACCTCAACGTCTTTGTTATCAATAAAAACCTGCATTTCGCCTTGTTGCAGCTCTCGTCCGAGCGTTCCGTGAGCTTGATAGCCAGCTAAAATCACATCGGTTCGTTTATCGGGAAGCAAGGCTGATAAGTAGTTCATTATCCTGCCGCCCTGACACATTCCAGAAGCTGCGACCACAATCGCGGGTTCACCTGTCGACTTGAGGCGATTCACGATTTTCTTGTGCATTCTATGTCCATCAACGGTAATGCACTGCTCAAAAGCGAGTGGGTGACGTTTCAGTTCAAGACGCAGCTTTGCTTCTTGTCCCCACAACTCTTTAAAACGTCGGTATGAACGCGTCACTTTTTGAGCCATCGGAGAATCGAGAATAATAGGAATATCGCTACTGAGTTGATGCTCAAAGATCAGGTGTTCGATATCAAACAGCAATTCCTGAGTTCTGCCGATACTAAAAGCCGGGATTAGAATAACGCCACCATCGAGCAGTGAACGATCAATAATGGCCTTGAGACGCTCAGATCGCGTAGCAATATCATCATGTGTACTGGTGCCATAAGTGGATTCGATAAACAGATAATCGGCTTGCTGTGGTGACTTGGGATCCGGCAGCAGTGGTGTGTTACTCGGGCCCAAGTCGCCAGAAAACACAACTACTTCTTGGTTAGGTAACTTAATCTCGATATAGGCAGAACCTAAGATGTGCCCCGCAGGTTGAAAGCGAGCATGTAGAGTATTTGGCCTATGATGATCCTTTCCGTTGTTTTGCTGTTTAGACGTGATTGGAAACCATTCCCCGTAAGGCTTGGGAGCAATTAGCGAATGAATCTTTTTGAGTATCAGCTTCGATTGTTTATTGCTGAGCCCTTGCAGTTTTAAGCCATCCTCAATCATTAAAGGAGCGAGTTCGGCGGTGGCTTGCGTGCAATAAATTGGCTGGTTAAATCCACTGGCGAGTAACCAAGGTAATCGACCAATATGATCAATGTGAGTATGGGTCAGCAGCAGAGCGTTGAGGTGGGACGTTTCAAATTCAATATCAAGAGGGCGTGCATCTTCTCCTTGAAGCTTTTTACCTTGAAGATCTAAACCTTGAAATAAGCCACAATCGATGAGTACCGCTTGGCCTGAATCTCTTAATTCGTGACAAGATCCTGTGACAGTATGTTTGCCACCATGGTGAATCACTTCCATCGTTTACTCCCATTGCTCTATAAGGCAGATAACGCCTGTTTTTATTTTGCGGATAAGCGCCAGCAAGTAAAACAAGAACAATGAGAGTTGCGATCGTTGAGTGTCTTTTTAAGTAACTGAGCGATGACTCAGTGGTTTCGTTGCGAGTTAGTTCGTAGAAGAACGATCTGAATCCAACTCTGGTTTTTGCTGCGCCTCTAAACGAGCCACTTCGGCATCAAGCTCTGCTATTTTCTCTGCCATGAGTGCGTGACAGCGATTGGCCAACTCTCTCGCATCGCTAAGCTTGTATCCGGATACATCGATAGGTTCCAACATCTCGGTGATCACAATGCCATTATTGGCACGATTAAAGTCGATCTTATTGTGCGTGGTGCTAGTACACATCGGGGTGATAGGCACACCAGCTTCAATTGCCATTCGGAAAGCGCCTGTTTTGAATGGCAGTAGTCCACGCCCTTTACTACGGGTTCCTTCCGGGTAAACCCAAACAGACAGATCTCTCTGATGAATCGCTTCCGCCACTTGCTTGATGGTATCGCGTGCTTTGGATTTGTCTTCGCGGTTAATCATGATGTTACCGGTGATCCAATACAGCAGGCCAAAGAAAGGCACGTACAACAAATCGCGTTTGCCCAATGAAACAGTGCGTGGTCTTAGCATTCCTGGATCGGTCACAAAATCCAATATGCTTTGGTGGTTAGAGATGTAGACGCTGTTTTCTGGTGTCGGGGCATTGTCTAGGCCGCGTTGCACCAGTTTTACACCGATGATCTTTTGGAGTTGGTTGAACCAACGACAGAAAACGTACACATGCTTGGGGTTCTTGGGGCTAAACAAGCAGTAAACAAAAGCACATAGAGTGGTGAAAATAATAAACACCGTAGCCAAAATAATACGAAGAACAGCAAGCACAATTCACTCCTTACTCACCGCAGATGGCAGTGATTAAATAGTTTTAGATGCTTGAAGTTTTCACTCTATTTAACCGAATTGCAACAATTAACTGTTATAGGGTTCTGTTTTTAGATCTTTATATAAAACAAGGACTAACAATGGGTGTTTGACACGATTATCGAGCTTACACGTGTTCACCAGTAGCGAGGCATGTTCACCAATACTGTTTATTTGGATCCAACTCTTCTACCCATTCAGGATCTTGACGCGACTCTAAATAGAGTTGTAGGCCGTTATAGGACATGAAAGCTGCAGGGCCGCCGAGGTGCTCGAAATAGTCAAAATACTCATCTTCGAGAGCACAAAGGTGGGCTAAATCTTTAACCTTGTTAGCCAGCGCCCACTGAATGGCAAATACAGGCGCTATTGAGCCTGAAATATTCACCTCTTCGACGTTTGGGTTAAACATTGAATTAGCTTGCTCAAGCAGTATCTCTTCTTGTTCAGACTCTTGTTGTAGTACCTCTTCGACGATCTCCGAGCGCTTGGTATTAGAGACATTCTTGTTCAGCTTGGTGATTCGCAGTGCGTAGCTAAACCTTTCTGATGAAACGATGTCGACAAGCTGCGACAACAGCTCTTTGTCTACGCCTGCTGCCTTGGTGAAATAGTCGATACATGAATTGATTGAGGCATAACGAGTACCGTCAAACTCAAAGCCACTGGTTTCGTCGTATACCTCAAGTGGGATGTCATCAACCGACAAAGGCCAGCCTTTATAATCGACGCGTTGTTTGGCGATTTGATACATCTTCCAAGCGCTGCGCCCAAACCCACCGAGCGTCGAACCCGAGAAATCAGAATCAATAAGCTCTTGCTCCGTCCAGTTCTCACCGATGCCAAGGTGCTTAGCGTACTTGTCTATCAGAGTGTGCTTTATCTGATCGCGCACAGACCAAATTGAGGTCAGATTCTTTGAATAGTTAATTCTCGCACACTCATTACAAGCCGGCAGTGCGATCGGTGAATGGCCTATCTTGGCAACAGCCTGCGCTGTCTTAGGAAATTCAACAAGGTTACTGGAAGGCTCACCACAAAACCAACAGGTGTGGCGCAGGTTGAATGGGGTGTCTATGTGCGAGTATGTGTTCATTAGTCTTTATCGGCTAGGTGCTTGAGGCGAGTTAATCATCTTCAAACAATTATCTCTGTTCGCACGTCAGCTTGCACCTTGTTTGTTTTTGTTTTTCTGACGAGATCAATTCGAGGTGTGACTCGCCTGATGAACTCATTAGGTGGATATTGATATAAAACAGTCACTAACGATAAATGCTGATTGGTGTGGCTGAACTTACATGAGCTGCTAGCAATCGCCTAAGCTCCCCATTACTATTGAGATAGACTCCTTACTCCAATAGCGCATATGTCCTCATCGATTCCTTTTTACGATAAAAATGCTCACACACTTTGCCAGCAGTACAACTCAGTGACCTTCGAGACGGTGCATAAAAGCTGGCAAGCTTATTGGCCTTTAGTGGGCGATAAAGTACTCGATGTCGGTGCTGGATGCGGTCGTGATGCGCTATGGATGCACAAGGCCGGATCTGATGTTATTGCGATAGAACCCAGTGACTCATTACGCGAACAAGGCTCGAAATATACAGGCCCAAGTGTTACTTGGATTGATGATTCACTTCCCTCGCTTAGCCGCACTGAAAACCTCGGAATGCGTTTTGACTTGATATTGGTCAGTGCGGTTTGGATGCATCTCGCTCCGTCTCATCGAGAGCGCGCATTTAGAAAGTTGTCTAACTTGCTAGCTCCAAATGGCAAGTTGGTGATCACTCTGCGTCATGGGGAGTTTCAAGACAGTCGACAAGGCTATGAAGTCTCGGTTGAAGAGCTCGAGCGTTTATCAAAAAACAGCGCCTTGTTGGTTCGTCATGTTGATGATAGCCAAGATACATTGAACCGCAGTGAGGTGTGGTGGCAAACCGTGGTGATGACACTACCAGACGATGGCTCCGGTGACTTGAACAAGGTGCGCCACATTATTGTGAATGACAACAAGTCGGCCACATACAAGTTGGCTTTGTTGAGAACATTACTGCGAATTGCTGATGCGCATTCAGGCGCTGTGATTGATCGAACTGATGGAAAAATTTCTCTACCAGTGGGCTTGGTTGCTCTGTATTGGGTTAGGCAGTTTAAGCGACTGATTGATATCGACATAGAAGGCGCAGGGATTCAGCAAAATAGCAACACAACGAAGGGACTTGGGTTTGTAAAAGAGGATGGGTGGAATAAACTCAAACACTTAAGTGCTGATGATCTAGCGATAGGCGCTATGTTTCTCGGCGATGAAGCTAAGGCTCTACAAAAGCTATTTTCACAAACGATCAGCACCATTAAATCAGGACCTGTGACTTTTATTTATCAAGGCTCGAAAGACAACCGACTATTCGATATATACCCACCTCACAAACGACGGAAGAGCCGAGAATCACTGGTCATTGATAGTGAGTTCTTAGAAAGTTTTGGTTATTTCACTCTCGATGAAAGCCTGTGGGAGTGCTTTAGAATCTACCACTCTTGGATTGAACCACTGGTGGTGAATCAATGGGTCATGGAGATGCAGCGTTTCGAGTTGAACCGACAGCGAAGCATTCCACTACAGACTTATCACGACTGCTTGGTATGGATCGATCAAAACCATGATACTCGCGATGTGCGTAAACGTGTCGAGCAACTTAGATCTGATCGTGCCGACATTGTCAGCGTGTGGAGTGGAAAATCATTAAAAAATGAGTATCACGTTGATCACTGTTTGCCTTTCGCTTACTGGCCAAACAACGATAAGTGGAACCTCTTTCCTACTACAAGCAAAGAGAACTTAAGTAAAAGTGATAAAGTTCCTACGGCTGAAAAGCTGCGCTCGTCTAAGTCGAGGATTCTAGAGTGGTGGCAACTCGCTTGGAACGATTCGGCTCATTTTGAACAACAATTCTTTTCAGAAGCCGCGCTTTCGTTACCTAACATCCCTGCGCAGTGTCGAGACTTTGAAGAGGTGTTCGATGCAATGGGCTTGCAGGTACGTGGTGTAAAAAGCAGACTGCTGATTAGTGAGTGGCACTGATCATTAAGTGGGCTAGTTATCCCAAATAATCCTCAACAAACTAATCATCGAGAACATAATGAAATACATCGGAATTGATGGCTGCAAGTCGGGTTGGATCGCTTGGATTGTCTCTGACAATGAGATACCTGCGTTTAAAGTGGTAAACACCCTCGATGAGCTAGCGAGTGATCTTATCGGTTCAACGGCGCTTATCGATATGCCTATTGGTTTTAGTGATGCACAAACTCCAGATCGCTTGTGTGACAAAGCAGCAAGGCGTTTTCTAACCAGCAAACGTGGTTCTTCGGTGTTTCCGGTTCCGTGTCGTGAGGCGGTTTACCAAACCGATTACATTGCGGCGTGCAGTGCCAATGTGGAGCAGCTTGATAAGAAGTTTTCTAAACAGACTTGGGGAATTGTGCCCAAGATTCGCGAGCTTGATGAGCTCATTGAAACTCATCCCAATCTTTCTATCAGGGAATCACATCCTGAAGTGGTGTTTGCAGCATTGAAAGACGAACCGCTGACGTTTTCAAAACGAACGCAAGAAGGCAAAGAGGAACGGCTTTCTATTATTCAGCAGCTATCCCCTCAATGGTGTGACCGCTTGTCGTTGGCCATTTCAAATACCAAACGTAAAGACGCCGCGATAGACGATATTTACGATGCGTTCGTACTTATGTTAGTTGCCTATTACGCTCCGCAATTATCGACCTTACCTGAACTTTCTGATGTTGGTGGAGAAGCTGACAAGGATCAGAACGGACGAGTTAGAGAGATTGTTTACTGGAACAAAACACGCTAACAAAGCGTGCGCTCAACTTGGCTTAATATGCTATTTTCCAACTTCTGCTACTTTTCACTCTTACTATTTTGAGTTTTTGATATGAAACGTTTTATTGTCGGCTGTCTGGCCACTGTGCTCAGTGCAGTGAGTTATGCCCAAGTCGCTCCTATATCTCAATGGCAATGCGACATGATGAAAAAGAACAATGTCTTGAGTAGTGGTGCGCCCGTTGGTTGTGAGCGACTATCCAAAGTGGATTTCGATTTCATTAGTTTCAAAGGGGAAACGCAACAGGGCAATATGATCGTGCTTGATGTTATTGCGCCTGCTGTTGAACAAATCTTTTCAGAGCTCAAACAGCGCAATTTTCCTCTTCATTCCGCTCGCCTAATGCGTGAATTCAGAGGTGATGATAGCGCCTCAATGGATGCGAACAACAGCAGCGCCTTTAACGCTCGTCCTATTACAGGCGGAGGAGGTTGGTCGAAACATGCCTATGGTGTGGCAATCGACATCAACCCAGTTCAAAACCCTTTCTTAGAGTTTGATAGCAACGGAAGAATCACGGTAAAGCCTTCACAATCTGCGACTCGTTATGTGAACCGTACTCGTTTTCGTGCTCGTGATGAAATTGAACGCCGCGGCATGGCTGAAGATGTGGTGGAGCTGTTTACCCATCACGGATTTATGATCTGGGGAGGGGATTGGAATAGCCCAATCGATACTCAGCATTTTGAGGTTGGATCAAGAAAGTTCGTTAACCAACTGCTCTCTAAACCACAACCTGAAGCCGAGGTGTTATTTGAGCGCTACGTCAAATCTTATCGACAGTGCTATCTCAAAAATAAAGGTGAGGACGCAGAAAAAGCTCGAGCTATCTGTGCAAAGAAAACAGTCGGGACTTTTTAGTGCTATGTTTATCTAGAACCGTTTGTGTTTTAGCAAGTTAAACTCGCTTCAGGTGTGTTTTGAATAGCTAAGGTCAGCGCTCGTCGTTGGCCTTTTTTGTATTCATTTCTTCAATAGAACACCGAGCATTGAAAAGGTTATTGGGTATCCATTAGTCAATAATCGATAAGCGAATGCAGCGCAAAGTCATCGGTTTGTCATTTAAAAACTCATAGCGTTAACGTTATGTGAGAACCATTGCTGGTGGGGGAACTCTTCGCGCAAACGCCAGTATTATTAGTGAACTAATCACAACGGACCAACTAATGAAAAAGATACCTTTGGCTCTAACTCTTTTAAGCACTCTACTTTTTTCACAATATACTTTGGCTACTGATACTTCACCGACCACTCAAAACCCTACTTACGAACTCGATGGTAAGGCGGTATTAGGCCGTACTGAGAATGTATACCTCTCTAGCGTTCAAGGGCTAAAAGACGTTCCTTTCATTGGCAAAATCGACACTGGTGCAGAAACTACCTCTATGCATGCTGAAGACATTCATGTGAAGAGCACGAATGCCGATTACAAGAATCTTAAAGACAAAGAGTTGATGGCGGCGTTAACCGAAGACTTGTTGAATAATTCCGATGTTGATTACGATGATTGGGATGGCAGTACCTTTGCGAAATATGAAGCTGTGGTGTCTTTTAAGGTTCAAAACCCACGTACGGGTGACAGGGTATTAATTAAAGCGCCTTTAGAGCGTGTCAGCATGATACGCAGCCGCACCAGCAGCACGCCTTTGCTTCGTCCTACCGTAAAAATGTCGCTCACCATTGCAGACCAAGAGCTAAAAACCGATGTTAACCTGACCGACAGAAGTCACTTCTCTGCGCCAGTGCTGATCGGCAAAACCTTTCTTGCTGACAACGCCTTAGTGTTTGCTGGTTACGACTATTTGCAAGAGCAGGAAAACGCGACGGTTGTTGGCCGTAAAGAGGTGGTGTCTATCTCCGGAATGGCGATGAACGCGACCTTCTCCTTAAAGAATCGCTACAGTATTCTTCATGCAAAAGACATCGACGTAGATAAGAAGAACAGTGAAGTGACGTTTGATATGTTCGACAACGATGGCAAACAGAAAGAGATGACACTGCCATTAGTTCGTATGTTAAGCGTGAGTGGTAAGAAAAGACCTCTGGTATATGTACCAGTCCAACTCGATGAAAACACAACCAAAGACGTTCTGGTGTACCTACGTGACCGCTCGAGTAGCGAGTCACAGTTGAGATTTGGTACCAGTACCGCCAGTGAACTTTTTATGATTGATACCAATGCAGAAAATATTCTTTCTGAAGGTTCAGAGAGCTTTAGTGATGTTGCTAAAAAGAGTGAACCTTTGGTTATTTCTCCAGAAGAGGACATCACCCTTGATGACTTCCCTCTAAAGGCCGTTGCCTCATTCACTGTCAACACGCCTTTGTTGAAGGTCGACAGTTTTGAAATGACAGGTAAAGGCAAAGATGCCTCCGTTGAATTTTATCTTACGGATGTAAACGGTGAGAAGCAGAAGGTGACCAAGCCAATTATTAAGAAGCTTAAAGTCGGTGATGATACTCGTCCGGTTGTAAGTGGTGAGTTTGCGGTCTCTGGAAACGTTCGTACGCAAGAGTTTGCCATCGATGTGCTCAATACGAATGAGAAAGAAGCGTACTTTATTTTAGGCAAGAAGATGGCAAAAGACGGTGTGTATGTGAACACTCGCTCTGACTATCTTTTGAAAGCTGAGCCTTTGTTTAAAGTTGGGCACATTGAAGTAGTAGAAGTGAACGGCATGAAGTTCCCGGCCAAGCTCGACACTGGTGCGGATGTAAGCTCAATGAACGCAGTCAACATCAAACGATTTAAGAAAGATGGCCAAGACATGGTGAGCTTTACCTATCAAAACAACCAAGGCGATAAGCAAGATTTCACCAAGCCAGTGATTGATGTAATGCGTATCAAAGCCAAGAAAGGCGAGAAGGTGAACATTCGCCCTGTGGTAGAAATGAAGGTTAAGCTCGGAGACCTAGAGAAAGAAGTAAGGGTAAACCTTCAAGACCGCTCTCGCTTTGAATACAGCATGATCTTAGGCAAGAACTTCCTGAAACATGGTGCGGTAGTGAGTAGTGATGAAGATTACTTACTCGGTGATATGGAGTAACCCCTAAGCTTATCTAAGTTCGTAAGATAATAGTTTTAAACAGCCACACATTTCAGCAACGGGATGTGTGGTTTTTTATTGAGTGTCTGGTTTTATTGTTGGTGTGCTAATGGTAACTCATTGCTAGCAATGTAATTTGTCATATTGTGGCAAGTAAAATAAAGATAAAAAAAGGGCCAACTCTTTCGAGTTGGCCCTTTCCAAACGTTTGGTGGAGCTGGCGGGAGTTGTATCGTCAAGTCTTAAATTATGAACCAACCCTCAACTCTTTAATTTCTTGCAATGTGAACAACCCTAAAGTCTTGACTTGGCATTTTTTATGAACGATTCTGATTCTATTGCTAGCCTATAAGTTGCCTTCGTATGTACATGACTCACAAGATCAAAAGCCTAAATCTTCTATCCGATTTTTATGATCAGAAAAATTTATCCTTGAAAGATGGAGTACTCTATGCTGAGTCAGATAAGAAAACTTGTGATAATTTATACGTTGTTATAGAGAGTGAAACAGGTGTAGTAGTACCGCCTGTATTATCATTTATAGTATCGCACTATAGAAATCATTCAAAAACTTCATCAGCAACACAGGCTAAAGCGTTACGGCTATATTTTGACTTTCTGCATCAGCACAACCTCTCTTGGAATATAGGGGCGCTAGAGTCTGTGGATAGACCTTTTACTGGGTTTAAGTGGTGGTTAAAAGAACAGTACGAAGAGGGCAACATTGCTGGTAGTACCGCTCGGTCATACTTTAGCGTTGTCGCGAATTTCTATATATTTCATTTGGATATTAATACTCCATTTACCTCTATTCCTATGGAGTATGAGGAAATAGAAATAAGACAGTTTGATAATGATCCATTTGCGCATATAGCAGGAAGAAGCATAGTTAGGCGAGTATCTACAGAAAAGTTGGATGTATCAGCTCGAAGTCAGGAAGGGTCTTTAAAGCCGTTTACTATACAAGAGCAAGAGATGTTTTTTACGAAGCTGAAAGAGCATGGTTCGGAAGAGTTTTTGCTGATTTGTGTGCTTGCTATCTTATCAGGGCTTAGAGCAAGCGAAATTGCAGACCTTCGGACAGACATGTTTGCGATCTACAAAGATGATGACCCACATTTTGAGTTAGAACTCGGCGCAAAAGTACAACACAAAACGAAGCAGAACAGTGAGCTTCCAGTTACGATTGCAGGTTCTGCCGTTAAGCTGTTAAAGCGTTATCACATCAGCAGTCGTTATGTAAATCGACTAAATAAGTTCATAAATAATGGTGGTGAAAGAGCTAATGTCTTTATTACACAAAGAGGCGGAGCTTATTCCCAACACACAATATCGACACTTTTTAATCAATTTGTACATAAGCATATATACCCTGAATATCCAGACTTTTCACATGACTTTCATGATTTAAGAGTCACGTTTGGAGTTGATGTAATGAATGCAGCTCTAAACGTGAAGACTCTCAGCGATAGTGAAGCACTGAGATTCACTAAGAGTCAAATGAGGCATAAGAATATTACGGATACGTTGCGGTACCTCTCTTACTTTCAGAAATCTAAAGCTTTGGTAGAACAATCAAAGCTAAATGAAGAGTTATTAAGCTTAATCTTTAGTGAGACGGCTTAATGGTAAAGAAATCAAGAAAGATTGAAGTATCGAAGAGTTCTTATTCGAGGGAAACTAGGGCTAACGATATCGGATACTGCATTAAATTCGATAAAGAGTTTGGAAACGAATATTCGGAAAGTGTGTTGAGTTGGATAAAAGAAACCGAGCTAGATACAAAGGATATTAGGCAGGAGTTATCTTTATTTGTTAAGCATATTGTAAGTAGTTCATTCGCTTCAGAAACGAAATTGACAAAAATTCGAGATTTTAGATTGTATGTACGGCACTTAAGATCGTATGACACTGTTCGGTCAATTGCAGCCAAAGAAAGTATTGAAAGTTATCAAGGAGTACTGCACAGAAAATACAACCTTGAGGAGATATCAAAAGCTACTTTTGAAAAAAAAAGAAAAATTCTCAAGCAACTTATGTATGACTGCTTTGGTATCGGTAAACTTGACTTTGATAAGTATTTTCCATCGTTAGGTAAGCGAACAGGAGTACTATTTGGCGCGACTATTAATGGGAAAGATAACTCAAAAGGTTACAGTAAAGAAGGGTACAAAGCCCTCCTTAAATTCTTAATTAATGCCGCTGATTTTTATCATACTTTGAGTGTTCAAGGTGCTCCAATTGAGAGCCTAAACGACACTCAATTTAAGCATGATATTGGAGGTATAACCTATACCATCAAGCACAGAGTAGCAGGTGTTATCAATACTAATGGGTATATCTCGAACCTAGCTTCGATGTTTTACTCTTCAGTGTTTGTTGCTATAACTGGTATCAATCAGTCTCCTGCTTTCAGACTGAAGAGAAGTTCTATATCAGAATCAGAAATCATAGATGGCATGATAAAGATCTCGATAACAGACAAAAGAAAGAAGAAAAAAGATGCGGAAAAAATATTACTAGTAAAGAAGCATTTTAAAACTTTGCTTGAGAGAATTATTGAACATTCAAAAAGAGTCGATCCAGAAGGGGGATTCCTTTTCCCTTTTGTTAACCCCGATGGTAGCGTTAGCTCTATACGGACCCATGCGTACAGAGGTCTACTACGTAACACTCTAAGCCCTTTAAACCTCTCACTGGGAGCCGAGAGTTTAAAACTAGATACTCGAAAGTTACGACATTCCTATGGGCTATTCTTCAATGACATTCAACAAAGAGCAGAAGTGCTTAACAACTCGGTAGTTGTTTCTGAGAAGTACTATAACCAAGGCTCTGTCGAAGAAAATAATAAAGCTCTGAAAAAAGGTATGGCTGCATATCAAGATCTGTTTCAAGTAAAAGTGATCGATGAAGCAGCCTCGAAAGCTGTACTTTATGACAATGAAAACTCAACCAAAACGCCTTCAGGTGGAGTGTGTACCAATGCAGTTTCATCTAAAGAGGCTGACCGAAACACACGAAAAATCAAGAAGTCTGGCTTACGTAAAGAGGGGGAGGTTGTTTATTGTACAAGTTTCTTATCTTGTATTACCTGCCCAAATCATCTGTTTGTAAAATCCGAAAGCCACGTTTATCAACTGTTGTCGCTACGACAAGTATTAATCAACAGTCGATACGAATGCGAAGCTGGAGGTCTTTTTGGAAGTAGAAAAGTAATAGAGAACACTATCAATAATATAAAATACCTAGCTGAACATAATCTAGATAAAAAGCTAGTTAAGATAGCTAAAGATATGATGAGAGAACAAGGCATTTCACCATTATGGATGTATGATCTATGAGTAATTATTCAGTTACATCAGCAGCCTCTGTTAAAGAGCCTTGTAATAATCTATCAGATATGAGTACTTTTGAGTTAATAACTCAAAACCCTGCTGTTGCTTATGATTTAAAAGGCGAAGTTGTTTCTAGGTTTAATGATCCGGTATGGGATTTCAGTGCATATCGAGACCTTAGGAAGAACAGTTCGAAATCAACGTATAAAGTCTATTTTCCAACCGATAAGATGTCGGCAAGCTTACTTTTAGAGCTGAGAGTCATTGTTTTAGCTATCTTCAAATCAGAGTACAAATCCAGTGGCCGTGCAGCGGTTGCCACGGAAACCATGAGAAGATTACGACCGCTCTTTAATGAGCTACAGGAATGCAATCTAATGTCAGTGACTAAGCTAAACAGTAGTATAGGCATGATTAAATACTTAGAATCTGTCAAAGGAAAGTACTCTCATTCAACACTAGAAGGCAGGTTTGGGAGGCTTAACTCTGCTTCCCGTTTAAATTTAAATGGCTTGAATATTAGCCTTCCACTAAGCAGAAATGTACTAAACGACAGTTGGGCTTCGCTAAAGCAGCTAACTGCTCCTTACGTGGCAGAGAGTTCTCATGTTAGGCAAACCTTGTACATACCACTAGAGCTTCACTCAAAGCTATTATCTGAATCGTTAGAGATCATTAATGATGCACCAGATGTGATAACGAAAATTAATCGAGTTTTAGAGAAAAAGTTCAAGCAAGTTAGAAAATCCAGAATAGTTGCACAATCAAAGTATCCTATAGATGTTACATACCAAGCCGAAAGGCATCGAGTATCTCAAGAAAAGAAAGGAAAGTTCAAAAGCTTAAAGCAGCTCTTGATAGATGAAGGCTTAGGTCATCTTGCCTCAAAAGACAAGAATACTAGGGTTTACCATGGATATATAAGCCGTGTGTTTGCTGCTTGCTATGTAATCATTTCATCTTATACAGGAATGCGGTTTGATGAAATTACATCATTAAAAGATGATTGTTTTCGGTGCACTCCTGATGATGAAGATAAGTATTATTATGTCCGGGCATATGAGACGAAAATATCAGGAGGGGCTGATGTAGATTACATTACCATTCCTGAAGTGAAAAAAGCTATTGATCTCATAAAGTTGATACATAGACCTGCCAAAAAATTAGTACCATCCTTGAAGGGCAATGACTTTCTGTTGATCAGTGCAAATGTCAGTATTCTCCCAACATTCGCAGCCCTAAATCCAGTGACAAAGTCGTTGCAAGACTTAGCTAAACACATCGGACTCATAGTCACTGAGTCTGCTTTAGAGCAAAGCAAAGCGATGAATCGAGGCCGTGAGCGCATAATGGTTGGAAGCTTGTGGAAGTTGAATACACATCAATTCAGAAGAACTCTAATAGTTAACTTTCTTACTCATGATCTTGCTTCTGCTCCAGCGGTAAAACAGCAGGTAAAGCATATGTACCAGTATATGACGGAGTATTACGGGAAAGGGTCAGAATTAGCATTTACTCAAAGGTTGCTAAGAGATTGGTCTATCATGGAAGATATCGCTAATGAGCACATCTTGGTAAAAACTAACATATACAGAGAGTTATACTACTCAGATTGCCACTTAGAAGGTATTAAGGGCAAAGAGATCGAGGCAATGAGAGAATCCGCCATTCAGTTAACTGATGATGAAATTAGGGTTTTGATAGAGACTGGAGAGTGGGATATAACTAAAACTCCTTTTGGCTATTGCACAAAAGCGCATAAGTGTGAAAAAACGGATACCATCGATCCGTCAGTTTGTGGAGAAACTTGTGATACAACGATAATCACACTAAAGAATGCGATTAACTGGAAAAAACTATACGACAGAAATATCAAGTTACTCAGGCTTGAGAGTTTGGAAGGTTTTGCAGGGAATGAAGGTATGATGAAAAGTCAGAATGTTGTAGCGTTACGAATCATGAAAGCATTTAACTTAGAACCTGAGGTACAAGCATGAGTGGTGAACAAAAGTTAAGAGCAGCTTTAGCAAGGCTGAAAAAGGGGAAGCCAATTCATGTAAGCCCAGGTAAGAGAGTATCGCTTTCTTCTATAGAAGATGAGGCGGGAGTTGGTCGTAGTTTAATAAGGCATTACCCTGATTTACATAAAGAAGCTCTAGATGTAATAAAAGCTCAAAAGCGAGAGCCTTTAAGCTCAAATACCAGACCAGAAAAAGCAGAAGATATTGATAAGATAAAGAAAGAATTAGTTGAAAAGAAGGCTGAGCTATCCGAGCTACGTAAAGCCTATAGTGAGTTAATTAGAACAAATGCCGAGTTATTTACCTTGTTGAATGCAGTAGCACATAAGAACAGACGAGATATCGATTTAGAAAGAGTGGTTGGCTCAGTAACAAAGGTTAACATTTCGGATAACATAAGGTCTTTATTGAAGTGATTGTGGCCTTTAACTAACCCATCTTTTACTTATTTATAAAAGATGGATTTCTTTGAGGGAATATAGGTGACGCTGTTTCTTTTAAAAAAACAAAACAACGATGTAACTAGATCTGACAGATTGCTTAATCATACTTTACCCGTTCCGTGCTGGTAACTAGGAAGAAATCCTTCTCGGTTACCTAAACCACCTTTGCCCCATTGTTAGTTTCGCCAAAAAAGCCACGCTCTCGGTCGGATGGGTTTTGCCCAAACATAACTAATCTGAAACCCAAAGCTTATAAAGTACGATAAATGGGGATCAGAGTGCAGTTGTTAGTTCAAAGCAACTCGATGAATTTTGCTCTACAAACCGCTCTTGAAGCGGTCTAATGGCTATTTCTGATAGCACACAGACACATTTACCATAATAGGAATAATATCTACAAGATTTCTAACGCCACGCGTTGCGAATCCATCTCGAACCGTTGTTGTTATGCGAAATTCGACAATGCTAATTTGTACGCCTTTCTAGCTTCGGTACTTAAGTAGCTGTCCATACCTTGGAACAGTTCAAATAGCTCAGCACCATATTTGAGCTTGAACTCTTCACTGCTATAAACAAGCTCTAGCTCATTAGCGACCGTTAACTCGCAAAACAATTTTACCGTTGCACTATCGAGTTTGAATATTGAACCAGTAAATCTGTCTTTAAATTGGATTTCTAGCGCTTTTCCAAATTGAGGGAATACATAGTCTCGGTCGCATGAGCAATACAAATAAACCAACGCTTCTTCATCATTACCAATAATTCGCGCTATTTCTTGGCGCTTGCTTAACGACACCATGTTTTCATCGAAACCTGCTGTTCCATATGCGGCATGAAAAAGACCTGCGATTTGAAGTAACTCGCTACTCCCCCAGTTAATCAGAACTTGTTCAGTTCCTTTCAAGTGTGCTTCCAATGAACCGTTAAGGTGCTGAAAGTCACCCGCCCCAAGTTCTTGAAGCATTATAAATTTATCCATAAATATCCTTTCCTTTAGGTCGTATAGAAAGCGTTGATTTATGCCTATTTAACCTTTCATGGTCAACATGATATCAAGGACTTAAACTGATTTTTTGAATGTTAGAAGGCAATATGTAGCTTAATGTGATGAATTGAATTGAATTTAACGTAACGGCACTTAGTGCGCACCTAAACCAATACTTTTGCTAGTGCGATGCTACTCATCGCATTAGCTCTTCACAAGTAAATTTGCCACACCTGTAGTTATTGATGGTTTACTAATTTAGCAAAAGCGCTGGCAAATAGATGTCCAGAGGCTTTATAGAGCTGAAGCTTTACATGTGGCACTTTCTAACAAAGTGCCTCCTAGCTCGGATCTGCCCCAAAATTGTTTAGCTCAGGATTGCTGACCACTTTCTCATGTCAATTCTTGACCTACATATACTAATAACAGATTATGAGCCTAGTTGAGCAATTGTGATTATACAGTCATGTTCTGCAATTTGTGAGTGGAAGGATGTAATACACATATAGAACAATATGTTACTTCTATGGCCTCTGTATTTTATGAAAATTTTATAAATACATCGCCTGCAGAAAAGGCACTGTTAGTTACCAAATCATCGTAGTATGGAGTATTTATGAACAGGGATTGGGAATCTGTTTTTACAACTTGGTCGCAAGGGCCAAGCAAAACAGAACAGGAGCGAGCGGAGAATGCGGAGCGCCAAATTAGACAAGCAATTCATGATAGTGAAAAGTTAAGAAATCGAAATATTAAAGTTTTTACACAAGGCTCTTATCGAAATCGTGTAAATGTTAGAAAAGATAGCGATGTTGATATTGGTGTTGTTTGTTTTGATACATTTTTCCCTGTATACCCCGATGATAATGTTAAAGCCCAATTAAATAAGAGTTTTAGTGACGGCGTTTATACTTATGCATTATTCAAGAATGAGCTTGAAGAAGCTCTTGTTGCTAGGTTTGGTAGAGAAGCTGTATCAAGAGGAAGCAAATCATTCGATATCAAAGAGAATACGTATAGAGTTGAGTCAGACGTAGCAGCATTTTTCGAACATCGCAGGTATACATCTGTAACTCATTACTTATCAGGAGTTGAAATGATTCCTGATGATTACACTCCTCCTAGAGTGAGAAATTGGCCTGAACAGCATTATCAAAATGGAGTGGCAAAGAATGATGCTACATCTAGAAGATACAAGCGAGTCGTAAGAATACTCAAAACCCTTTGCAATGAAATGGCAAGTAAAAAAATAAAATCTGCTGAAGATACGCCAAGTTTTTTAGTTGAATGTTTGGTGTTTAACGCATCAAATGAATGTTTTGGCTACCAATCTTTCAAGCCAATGGTTAGAGCTGTTCTTGCTGAACTATTCAATAATACTATGAATGATCAAAAATGTAGTGAGTGGGGTGAAGTTAGTGAACTAAAATATCTATTCCGCTCTTCGCAGCCTTGGACTCGTCAAGGAGCTCATCAGTTTATAAGTGATGCATGGGATTATGTGGGGTATGAATAATGCTAACTAGACTTCATATTTCGTCATTTTTAGGTCTCACCATAATTGTCTGGCTATTGGCTCTTTGGTTTCAAGGCATGCCAGTACTAAATGTTGATTTTCTAAAACCTTTCGGCACGGTTGTCGGCGTAATTGCGCTTTTTGTTACCCTTTTTAATAAGTACATGTGGTCATGGAAAATCTTTAAGGGCTGGTATGTAAAACGGCCAGATATTAGGGGCACGTGGAAAGTAGAGTTGAAAAGCAGTTGGATAAATCCCGAAACAGGAGAGGAAACACCTCCTATTTACGGTTACGCCGTTGTTAGACAAACTTTGACTTTTCTAAGCGTACGTTTAATGACTAAAGAGTCTCGATCTGTTTTAGTCGCTCATAGTATTGAACAACAAGAAGATGACGATTTATTCAAGCTTGTTGGAGTTTATCGAAACGAACCCAAAATAGAGTTACAAGGGAAACGAAGTGAAATTCACCATGGGTCGTTTGCATTAGAAATTCATGGTTCACCCGTGTATGAGCTTGAAGGGCATTATTGGACTGATAGATCCACCAAGGGAGGAATGCAACTCACTGATAGAGTTAAAAAATTGTATGATAACTATAATCAGGCTGAGCAAGAGTTTGGCAACTAACAAGTCATTCAAAGTACAAAAAAATAGCTGGATTTTGCTCCTTCGTCGCTAATTTTAGCCAACTATTTTATTGCCTCTGATTGAGGCGTTAACTCTACTAAAAAAGTTTATCATTTGAGGTTATATGAATTATATATGTCTTGATACTTGCGTATTCCTTGATATTTCAACGAAAAAGCAAGATCTTGCTTTGGTTTCAGCTTTGGAAGAGCTAGTCGAAACCGATGTGGTGAAACTGGTTGTTACAGATTTGGTTGCAGAAGAATACGAGAGAAATAAAGAAGATGTTGCAAACAAGACTGCAAGACGATTGTCTCAAGAGTTTAAACAAGTAAAAGCTGTGGTAAGTGAGTTCGCTAGCGCAAACCAAGAGCAAACGCTCGAAGTGCTAAATGACATAAATGCACGATTGCCTTTATTAACAGATGCCAATTACAGCACAATCAACAGAGTCGAAAAGCTAATCCAGTCTGCGGATCTAATTAATATTAGTGAGCGTTCAAAAGTTGCAGCGGTTCAACGTGGCTTGGATAAAAAAGCCCCATTTCATATCAGTAAAAACTCGGTTGCAGACGCTGTTATTATCGAGCAGTTTTATGAGTTTTCGCTTGATGTTGATGCTACTGATAGCTGCTTCTTTATCACTCACAATCACAATGATTTTTCAGCCAAAGACCATAGAAAACCACATGAAGACTTCGACGATATTTTTAATCGTGAAAATGTTCATTATTTCAATAATCTTGCATCAGCTTTGAACATCATTGATGAGGATGTGTTGGCTGAGATCGAGTTTGAGTACGATTACACTGAAGAAACTCGTGGCTTACGAGAAATTCTTGATGTAATGGACGAGTTGGTGGATAAAGTTTGGTACAACAGACACCAGAATAGGATGTGGCAGATCGAACATGGTGAAATTGAAGTTGTGCCGGAGGGTACCGAACGGTACGGAAGTGCTGTCATACATGAACATATCCTAGAGGGGGCAATTAAATCTGCACAAAAAGTCGAAAGTAAGTATGAAGACACAGGTCCGTGGTCAGACTTTGAGTGGGGGATGATAAATGGCAAATTATCAGCCTTACGTTGGGTTCTTGGCGACGAATGGGATATGTTAGACACCTAACCTAGCGTATTTTTAACAAACGCCCAAAGGATCAACCTACTTTTCCTAATCTAACAGATACACTGTGGAGCACTAGTTCTAAAACGAAACTGTCCAAAGAGTGTTTAGCTCACATGAAGCTATCATGAGAGCTATTTTGGTAACAGTTTATTTGCAAAGTGTCCAACACTTATTCGTGTAGCTGACTTGTACATATTTAGCATACCAATTCATGCTATCCAGAAAAATCTGTATTTAGTGATATAGGTACAGAATTGCAGATCTTAAACCCTATCCCCAAAACAAAAAGAGTCGCAGATGAGTAGGCAAAGGCAGAGCTTACTAACATAGTCAGGTGCTCTTTACGAGAAGTAAGTTTGTTCTCGCCCTTAAGTCTCGGATACTTCATTGAATAGGAAATGAAGTATCCGCGACCAAAGAATTGTGAGTCGGTGATTTTCGATTCCTCAAAGCCCTTGTCTAGCTTGGCTATATATTTTGCATCACCAAGCCCCGAGCGAAGCATCAAGAACATATACGGGAATACCCAAAGTAGCTACAAAGCCACTAGTAAAAAGAACGGTACCCAGCCAAAACGATGATCCATTTGTCCACTAAAATTCCTCAACTAACTCTACTGCGGTCTCGTAAATAAAACTCACCAAGTTCGTATATACCCTCAGCTGCTATCTTAGCAGCAGTTGAGTATGTTACGCCTCCAACTGCTGCACCAATGCCCTTACCAGCGCTAGCCTGTTGAGGTTTTCTAACATTCTTTATTCTACCTTTAATCACCATCACAAAAAGACAGAGTCTCAATGCTCGCCTATTTGGCTTTGATTTGGTATTAGTAATTCAATTGACTCAATTACTAAATATTTTAATGTTTTCGAAAGCGAAGAGAAGAGTTTGGGTAAGAAGTGGTAAATGATTTACCACTTCTTACCCAAAGGGACAACATTATGATTAACTTGCCTTTTTTGCCTGCTGTTATTATGTGGGAAGCTCTATATCTCAAGTTGTTTCAGCGTAACAATTTCCACGCAGTAATGTGACGGAGCGGAAGTGATGATCTTATCTAGGAGCACCTTATCACTAACCGGAATATTCCCTTCTAGGTTTAAATCTAGTTCATAGATTGAAGAACGCTGAGGCCAAGAGATAGACTCTTCACTGATATACTCGATTGTATTAATACTATCTGCGCCACTGCTCAATCGCCATTGCCCACTACTCCATAACCCGAATATTCTATAGTGTGTGCCATGGTCATCCGAACTAACACGTAATGTAATCCAACCAATATTGGGCTTATGGTGTCTCATGAGAATTCCTCTTCAGTTTTTAAAATTTCGTGATCGAAAGAAATTTCAAAGTAGTTCATGATGGAATCGAGACTACATCTAGCGTCGTCGTCATAACTATCATCTAAATATTGTTTTATGTTAGTGCAAAAGTTGTGTCCAAAGGTGCTGCACGCTGGAAAGGTATATTCAGGCATGCGTGTCTGTGCCAAATTGCTTAGGATCCACTCAGCTGTTGAGCTAAGCGAACACTCGTCGAGTAGCGTTATTCCCATCGGAATACTGATGCTTTCGAAATAACTAAGAGCTTCTGCTTCTACTGAATAATAAGGGGGATCTATACACTCTGAGAAACGGTCTTTGATCTGGTCAATAAACTCGTCTTTTAGGAACCCTAGCTTGGATACAACAAACCTACATGACATCTCAGCGAGTTCTGCTTGATTAAGTTTGCGTTCCAGTGGAATGGGATTGGACTGTGCTTCTGAGATCAGCATATGTAAAATTTCACGTAATAGATTGTGAGTTGCTGGTGTGAAAAATGAGAGCTGGTATAAGCAATGATGGGATGAAACGGGTGTGTAGTGACCTGTGTAAGCTAAATTTTTGTTTTCAATTCTGAGCCCAGAAGAACGTGCATTTTTGTTTTTTATTCTATCCCCATCGGCAAACCACTTTCCGAATCCATAAACCTTTATCTTGGAACCTAATCTAGACTCGAACTCAACCAAAGCAAAAAAAGGGTCTAGTTTAGTAATTATCGGGCATAGTGTCTGATAAATTATGCTTTGAATCTGACAAGGATCTAAAGGAACTAGTACTTCCTTTCCAAGGTATGAGTGACTATCTAGCTGTACATGACGGAGCTGTTGAAAAGCTCTATTTAAGATGCATAGACTGCCATCTTCAAGTACATCAAAATTCACACCAATGAAACCATTGGGATTTTTTTGAAAAAACTGTTCTATCTCAGATCTTGTTTGACCAAAAAAAACACAGCAAGCTAAATTTTTTCGATTGCCAAACCTGAGTTCTTGAGGACCTTTTTTACATGGAGGTAGTTCAAGATAAGATGTCTTAACTTCATTCTCTAATGCTTTAGAGAATGAATCGAGGATAATTTTAAAAGAAGTTCTATTTAAATACATAACTCATTTCCTGAAGACTTAACGCTTTCGGCTGGCGAACTAAAGCGCATTGGTCATTTCAACTAATGAATTATCAAGTATTAGATTGTGAATTTTACGACCTAGGTGGAACCGCCAGCAGTCCCGTGTATGTCATCCAAAATCAATGTTAGACACTAAACGGGAAAAAGCAAAGTTGTGCAGCCGAAAAAGCATATTCTGTCTTTATAAGTATAAAATGAAAATTTTTATGTTGTGACAAAGCTAGATGAGCAACCAAGCATCAGCTCACTGAAGGTGTTTCTCGAAATCAGTGGTACCTTTGGCAATGAGTAGTTCTGTATATAAACTATTTTTATAGTCACGAAGGGAGGCCTTCTATATGGCTCACAAAGCTAGCCTAATTGACAAATCTAGGCTTCCTAAACTCCTCCCCAAGAATGTTCCATCCTTTGACTAATCTTGGAATGGATATTAGTTGGATTAGGCTGATTACAACTTATCTATTTTGCAACCTCACCTCACAGCTGCACTCAGTTGTTCCTACCTCTTCTTTTGTTTGGACTGATTCAATACATTTTCACTGAGTTGCACTATTGGAAGAAAAAAAGTACAGGTTTAGGTGTTCTTTAATACCGAAATTCACATGTAAAATATGATAGATCATTAGCGATAGGGGGGGGGTGCATGAGAATGCTCCTTGAAATGCGTTACCGCCGCACAGGACAATTTATTTACACGAAAGATGAGATCTGCTCGATTTTTCAAACTGACAATGTTGAACAGATATTGGCTAGGAGTCCTTATCTCGTGAATATTCAGTTTGATTTGATTGTGTTTTTGGGCTCTCAAACACCTTCAGGTGCCATTTAGTAGATCACTTTATCACTCCGTAAAGACCAACAGTGCTATATATCATTCGAAGACGCTCTATCACGTTGGCATGTAATCTCGCAGATACCCATGATGTTAATCCTTGCGACAACAGGAGAATCCGGTCTGTACTCAACACCATTTGATCGTATTGAGTTTGTGCACGTTGAGCATACCAATAAAGAAATTTTAGAAAACACTGTCGAGCTTTATACTGAAAGTTGAGTAAGGCAGTTCTACCAGTTCCATACTGTCTCACCTTTGCCCCGAAACAACTTAGCTCAAGTGCTTTACAGAATCTAGAGATATGCGTTTCCCCTACTAAAAGTTATCTGAAACTAGTAATTGTCAAAACTAAACGGTGCTGTGTGCCCCAACCCTTTTAATGGTTGCTATCTTATTGATTTATCGTTGAAGATTAAAAAGAAAGAAGGCATTATTTCGCCATGGAATACGGACAATCGCCGTATAGAAAGCGTTAGCTGCAATCAGTATATAACGAGTATTATCGAAAATGTATAAACTAGAAATATTCTGTAATCCAGATCAGCAGATGTTAGTACAAAATGTACTACATGAATCTGGAGTCGATAAAATTGGCAATTACGACCATTGCTGGGCGATTGGTTCGGTCACAGGATCTCATCGAGCATTAGAGGGCTCAAATCCAGTATTTGGTTCTAAAGGTAAGGTCGAAAACTACAAGTTACTTAAAATTGAAATCAACGTCTCAACAGAACAAGTGAGGCCAATTGTAGAGTCTTTGAAAGAGAGTCTTGGGTGGGAAGAGCCATTGGTTAATGTGTTCAAACTCTACAATATAGAGTTTGACCTTTAACTGTAGAGTTTGCAGCAAACAAACGTTTAAGGGTTCAAGATACTTTGTCTAATCCCAATCTCGCATGTTAGGACCAATACTCTAACGTGCTTTTGTCCAGCTTCGTGCTGGCGGTGTAGATCAACGTATGTGATCAACGTAACGCAGATCTGCCCCATTATCACTTTCGGTTATGACATTCACGTTCGTAGACAACCGGAATTTACCCAAATCATGCTCATGTACCGACAACAAGACTCATGCAGCAAAAATGATTTTCTATATCGGTAAGGTCGCTTCGGGAAAAAGCGAATTACTCCAACTATTTTAAACATTTGTGCTCCGAGATGTGTTACTACGTAGTTGGAGCAATTTTTAAACTTCAACTTTTCGCTGTACCTCTTTTAGGTTTTTTACCCTTTTTAAAACTAAGTATCTCATATATAGCATTTTATCTCCGGTGACTTATGTCACGAAACTTGAGTAGCCACTAAAGCTATCCTCTTCTAAACTTTATGCATATGAGAAAAAGAGGTGCTGGAAGGTGAATAAAACAAACGTATTGGTATGGGTAACATTAATTGTTTGGTTATTGATGGTTGCTTGCTTTTTTTATTATATTGAAAAAGAAAGCTTTATACCTGTTATCCATGAATTTCATCTGGAGGACTCAAGTGAATTATAAATACTCACAAAAGTTCAATGTTATGGAAGCTTTAATTGCGCTAGCAATAGGCATAACTCTCAGTTTTTTCTTTTCATTTAAAACTCAAAACTCCCTTCTAGAGGCCACTGAAAGCTCAATCGTTGCTCATTCTGCAAGCCTTGTCCACATGAGAAGCTATATACATTTAACTCAGAGAGAAGATGGTGACCACAAGATAAATAAACTACTTTCTGAAATACAAAAGCTAACCTCTGAGTTAAACACTTTAAAAGAAGCTAGCAACGACATTAACGTTAGATTTCCTCAAATGATTTGGGTAGGAAATCCCCTCCCTTCTGTAGTTGAGGAGTACGTAAAAACTGCGGATAAACAGTTGGTATTGCTTGATAAAATGCTTAAAGCAAAACAACAGATAGTACCAGAGGTTTCATTAATCGAATTAGAGAGGCAGGTGTTTTCAGAAGAGATGGATGAAGCAGCGGAACATGTTCATGAACGTTTGATGGATAACATCTTCTTAACCAGTAAAGCAGCCGTCTATACTTTAATACTATTCATTATTTTAATATTCTCTGCCGTTTTTCTTTATCTCAATCATTACATTATAGAGTTGAAGAAGACCAAGCTAGCATTACAGGTAGCTGTAAATAAGGCAGAGGAAGCCAACTTAGCTAAGTCTATGTTTTTAGCAACAATGAGTCATGAGATAAGAACTCCAATGAATGGTGTTATAGGAATGACACAGTTACTCATATCGGATAATAAAGATCCAAGTATTCAGACGCACTTAGATACGCTATTGGAGTCAGGTGAACACCTAATGGTGGTGATAAACGAAATTCTTGATTTTTCAAATCTAGAACAAGGAAGTTTAGTTTTTGTTCAGGAAGAATTTGAGCTAAGCAAACTATTGGTCCCTATAAAAAATTCTTTTCAACCACAGGCTTCTGAAAAAAAACTTCAGCTTATATTCGACACCAATAGCTTGCCTGAAGATCTAATTTTAGTCGGTGATAAAACTCGTATACGTCAAGTTATTTACAATTTAGTGGGTAATGCCATCAAGTTCACCTCTGATGGACAGGTTAAGGTTGTTTTAAAATATGAAAGTGATAAAAATGAGCTTTGTATTCAGGTATCTGATACCGGAATTGGCATACCATCCCATCGTTTAAAAGGCATTTTTAATGCGTTCGAACAAGCAGATGTTAGAACGATGCACGATTTTGGAGGTACAGGGTTAGGTTTATCCATCGTGAAAAAAATATGCTTATCAATGGGGGGGGATATTACTGTTACAAGTGAGTTAGGTTCAGGAAGCTGCTTTGTGGCAAAGGTGATAAGCCCAAGAGTAACCACCCTCCGAGATCAAAGAACGCTCTCAGGCGAAAAAGACTTTTCCGGTAAGTCAGTCCTTATCGTTGAGGATAACCGTGTTAATCAGCTTGTTGCTCAACGATTGTGTCAAAAGTTAGGGTTTACTACCTATATTGCATCTAATGGTATAGAAGCTGTTAAAAGGGTGCGCGAATGTTCTTTTGACGTAATCTTGATGGATCATCAAATGCCACAAATGGGGGGCATAGAAGCGACAAAATTAATACGAAATGAGCATGCTTTTCAGGGTATTATTCTTGGATGTACCGCTGATGTTACCAAAGATACAGCCATAGCATTCGTGGACGCTGGTGCCAATGGAGTAATAACAAAGCCCTTACAATTAGACTCTTTAGGGGAGTTAATAGCACGCAGCGTAACGCTGGCTTGTAATGCGAGTCGTGATCATCATGTCGTGTTGGAATAGATGTCAGTCCGACTCATATTGAATCAAGGAGTTGATTCTTTGAGTAAAAGAGATAGCCTCAATGCTAGAATGCGCTATTTTTTACGTCGTCTGTAGAGGGGAAATATCGGAACTGTTGTCTGAAGGGGGGATGCAGCTTAAATAGAATAAGGCAAAACATAGAACCTTGCCTATTAGTATTTATTCATTACTGATTTTCACATGTAGTGTGGGCTTGGCTGGTTCAGAATACATAAAGTAATGAATTGAGGGTTATTTAGACCATCGACCCTAAATGATTTCTGTCCAGAGGCTTCTCAGATTGAATTTTTTACCGTGGCACTTTCTAACATAGAAGTGCGCCATTGTGTTGTAGCTAGATTTTCAGCCGATAGTTATCGTCATCGATTCTTCATACATTTTTAATGCAAGTATTGGAAGAGAACTGAAAAAGTGTGTAAGAAATCTTGGTCGATTCAATAAGCGACTAAAGGTTTAGAAAACTAAAGTTCTAGATAAAAGAAAAGCCGTATATTCACTGAATATACGGCTTCTCGAATGTGGAGGTGGGGGGAGTTGAACCCCCGTCCAAAAATCATTCATCATTGGTACTACATGCTTAGTCGATCTTTAAATTCACCAAGTACCTGCGAACCGACACGCTAGTAAATGACTATCCTGAATTATATTTCGAACTTCATCTCTCAGGCGGGAGAATCCGATCTAGCTCGTTTGGGTTTGACTCTTTGTTGTTCCCCGTCTTACAAGCGGAAGCTAGGGCAAAGAGGCTCTCAGCAGGTTATTAAGCTGCTAGTGCGTAGTTTTCGTCGTTTGCGACTATTTTTTTGCGGCTTTTAACGTGGCCAACCGCCCCACGGCATGCACCTCAGACTTCAAAATTCCTGTCGAATCCTAAATCACCCCCGTTGTGTATAAATCGATTCGCAATTTATACGGTGCATTTTATGAATCTGAGGTTCATAAAACGACTTATTCGCTTACTAAAGTTATGAATAATATAATCATAACCAAGAATTTATGCAATGTTTTATGAAAAATACGATTACCAGATAAACTGTCGTTGAACCCTTACTCAGTAAGGCTTTTCATAAAAAGACACTAAAATTAAGACTTGATGGTAGAGTTGAACCCGCGTCCAAAAATCATTCATCATTGGTACTACATGCTTAGTCGATCTTTAATTTCACCAGCAACCTGCGAACCGACACGCTAGTTAAAGGCTAACCTGAATTGTTATTCGCGCTTTTCCTCTCAGGTGGGAGAATCCGCGCTAGCTAGTTTGGGTTTGATCTCTTATTGGTCCCCGTCTTACGAGCGGAAGCTAGGGTAAGAGAGCTCTGAGCAGGTTATTAAGCTGCTAGTGCGTAGTTTTCGTCGTTTGCGACTATTTTTTTGCGGCTTTTAACGTGGCCAACCGCCCCACGGCATGCACCTCAGACTTCAAAATTCCTGTCGAATCCTAAATCAGCCCCAAGTGTTATTTGCATAGTACCAGAAAAGCATTGCCTGTCTAGCACTGTGCGTTTAAGTGCTTAAAATTAACGCAAATTACTCTTCATAATTCGTGCTTTATCTCTCGCCCAATCTTTTTCTTTCATATCAGTACGTTTATCGTGCAGCTTTTTACCTTTCGCTACACCAACTTTAATCTTCGCCCAAGAGCGAGACCAGTAAAGTGCGGTTGCGACAAGTGTCATGCCTTCACGGTTAATACGACCGATAAGGTTGTCGAGCTCTTTTCTCGACATAAGTAGTTTACGGATACGTGTTGGGTTCGCCACGATATGAGTACTCGCCTGAGTGAGCGGAGTGATCGTCATACCACTGATGAATGCTTCGCCGTCTCGGATGTAGACGTAGCTTTCTGCGATATTGGTTTTGCCTTCACGTAGGGATTTTACTTCCCAGCCTTGTAGCTCAAGCCCCGCTTCTATCTCATCATCGATGAAATATTCGTGGCGAGCTTTCTTATTAAGCGCAATGGTATTGCTACCGGCTTTTGATTTTGATTTATTCTTTGCCATAATGGCCTCATTATACGGATTGCACCCTAGTTGGGGAATCCTTTTTATTTGCGCTCTGGCCCAATACAATTAAAATTGCAGTTTGTGTTAATGTAACGCTGTCTTTAACAGGAGTCTATATGCCAAAGGTTACTCGTTCAGCATTAGTGTCGTTTAGTGCCGACCAGATGTTCAGCTTGGTCAATGATGTTGCTCGTTATCACGAGTTTTTGCCAGGGTGTTCTGGTTCACGTGTGATCGAATCTTCAGATTCAACTATGGTGGCTTCGGTTGATGTCTCTAAAGCCGGTATTAGCAAAACATTTACCACATCGAACCGCTTAGCTGATGGTGCTGAGATCTTGATGGAGCTGGTGGACGGCCCGTTCAAAAAATTGCAGGGCGGTTGGTATTTTACTCCGCTCGATGAGCAAGCGTGTAAGGTTGAGCTTAAGTTGGAGTTTGAATTTTCTAGCCGAATGATTGAAATGGCATTTGGTAAGGTTTTCAATGAGCTGACGAGCAATATGGTCAGTGCTTTTACTCAACGCGCGAAACAGGTTTATTAAGCCATGACTATTGAATCGGATATGATCCACGTAGAGGTTGTGTTTGCGCTTCCGCACGAGCAGCGTGTGTTTACCTTGGTGGTGAACAAAAACGCGACTGTGGAAGAGATTATTGCGCAGTCTGGTGTTTTGGAACTGTATCCAGAAATCGACTTAGCGAAAAATAAGGTTGGCGTATTCAGCCGCAACGTTAAACTAGATGCGACGGTTCGTGATAAAGACCGTATCGAAATCTACCGAGCACTGTTAGCCGATCCAAAAGAGATTCGCCGTAAGCGTGCTGAACAAGCAAAAGCGGCCGCTGCTAAATCGTAATGCCAAACAAGTTTGACTAAGAAGAGAGCTCGCTATGTTGGCGAGCTTTTTTGTGCTTGTTGGTTAGACAACGCACTTAATTTGTTAACGGATATTAAAAAGCCTGCTCGTGAGCAGGCTTTTGCGATTCTTGCTTTGTCGACTAAGAGCTTTGTTGACTGGAAAGCTTTGTTGGTTGAAAGCTAGCGAAGGCTTTCGAAGAACTCATCACTGGCTTCAAAATCACCGTTGATCGTTACTAGACTACCTGTGGCATCAAAGTTAACGACTAGGTTTTTCTGAATAGGGTCTTCATGGCCTTTTTGGTGGTGGTAAATGTAATACCACGTATCTGGGTAGCCGTTTTCGATAAGCATTGGTGAGCCCATAACGTAACGAACTTGTGTTTTTGTCATGCCAAACTTGAGCTGATCGACAGCTTCTTGTTCAACATAGTTACCCTGATTGATGTCAATTCGATAAACCAACTTCTCTAGTAGAGAGCAACCGGTCAACATTGTTAGTGCAAGTGGAACTGCAACTAACCACTTTTTAATTCGCATAGTTTGAGATCTTTCTTCGCTAAAATACTGCCTGATAATAAACAAGCTCCAGCAAGAAGTAAAAAGCTCCTTGCGCTTTGAGCTTGTTATGACTGGCAATTTTGAATTAAGTTGCAAAATTGCCAAGAATTTTCGGTAAATTATCAGAAAGTTGCCGAATATGTAACCTAAGCTGCGATTAATAACTCTTTTGCATTGGCAAGCGTCGATTCGGTAATTTGGCTGCCACCAAGCAGTCGAGCAAGCTCTGAAACGCGTTGTTGTTCATCAAGCGTGTGCATTTGGGTCTCTGTTTTTCCCGATTTCGTGTTCTTCGCAACAAATAGCTGTTGGTGACCGCAACCGGCAACTTGAGGTAAGTGAGTCACACACATAACTTGTGTCGATTCGCCCAGCTTACGTAGCATTTTTCCGACAACCGCAGCGGTTGGTCCACTGATACCCACATCGACTTCATCGAAAATCAGGCTTGGTGTATCCACTTTTTGCGCTGTGATCACCTGAATCGCTAATGAAATTCGTGATAACTCACCACCAGAGGCTACTTTCGCAATCGGCTGCATTGGTTGGCCTGGGTTGGTCGAAACAATGAAGGTCACGTTATCCATACCCAATGGAGAAGGGTGTGTGTTGGTGTTGTTCACTTCAATGGCAAACTGCGCTTTTTCCATGCTCAGTTCGTGCATGCTTTGCGTGATCAGCTTGTTGAGCTCTTTTGCGTAACGAGTTCGAGATTTATGAAGCTTCTCTGATTTAGCAACGAACGATTGGTATTGGTTTTCTACCTCGTTGGCCAGTTCTTCCAATTTTTCATCAGAGCAATCAAGCGCTTCAACTTGTTGTAGTAAGTCTTGATGGTGCTTATACAGCTCTTCAGGTAACACGTGGTGTTTACGAGACATCGACATCACTTTAGAGAAACGCTCCTCAACGTAAGCCATACGACCGGGATCAACATCAATGCTGTCTAGGTAGGTTCTTAACTCGTTGTTGGTCTCTTCGATCTGAATAATGGCTTCAGAAAGCAAGTTCGGTAACTCGGCCAATCTTTCATCTAGCTCAGCTAACTGAATTAAGGAGTTATTGGCCGATTGCAGAATACCAAGCGCATTAACTTCTTCGCCTTCATAAATAAGCTCGATAGCTTGCTGACAGGTTGTGGCCAGTTCTCCGCTATTGGAGAGGCGCTTATGCTCTTGTTCGAGGTCTTCATATTCTTCCTCCCCAATAGACAGCTCATTTAACTCTTTGATTTGGTATTCAAGAAGTTGTTTTTGAGCTTGGTTTTGCTGGCTATTCTCACGTAACTCTTTTAAGTGGTTATCCGCTTGTCGCCATGCTTGGTAAGCATTACGTGTCGATTTCAATAGGTTCAAGTGGCCTGCGTATTGATCAAGCATGGCCATTTGATAATCGCTTTTCATCAACTGGTGATGCGCGTGTTGACCATGGATGTTGATCAACAGTTGTCCAAGTGATTTCAATTGCGAAAGAGGGACAGGGCTACCGTTGATGAATGCACGAGAACGACCTTCTTTTGAGATGGTTCTGCGCAGGATGCACTCACTGCCATCAAGCAATTCGTTGTCTTCTAACCAGCGGGTTGCATGCAGATTGTTCTCAAGTAAAAAAGCGGCACTGACTTCGGTTTTTTCTTCACCTTGTCGAACCATTCCTGCATCGGATCTTCCCCCAAGACATAAGCCTAAAGCATCGATAGCGATAGATTTACCCGCACCCGTTTCACCGGTGATTGTTGTCATGCCTTTAGATAGTTCTAGCTGTAAAGACTTAACAATAGCGAAATTATTAACACTTAAATGAGCCAGCATTTTTATTTACCTGTATAACTGAACAATACTGTATATAAGCTCAGTATATACTGTTTCTTTATACAGTAAAGTCGACAGGTGAAAATTTTTTGCGACCGTTATCAGAATTGAGGTTGTTCGTAGATCACTGAAACCGCTATAGATTCCCAACTCAGTCGTTCCTCCCTCTTGGGAGTGGAGGTATAAGGAACTGCAGAGAAGCTAGAGCCGACGGGCTTTTACTGGCAATAAAAAGGCTGACGAATGTCGTCAGCCTTTCAAATTTTCGGTTACCACTGGAGCGTTTATTCTTTTAGAACAGCTTACTCGACCAACCTAGTTTGTTACGTAGAACATGGTAGTAGTTGTAGTCTTTAGGATGGATCAACTTAAGTACATTCGGGCTTTGGTAAATGTGGATCTCATCACCAGGAGAAACAGGCAGTGAGATTTGACCATCGCAGCTCACCTCCTGAGTTCCACGGTTATCAGGCGATACGATAAGCTTAATACGACGCTTTCCATCCACCACCAGTGGGCGGCTTGAAAGGGTATGCGGGAACATTGGCACGAGTGAGATAGCATTTAGGCTTGATGACAGGATAGGGCCGCCGCCGGAAAGCGAGTAGGCGGTAGAACCTGTCGGTGTTGAGACGATTAAGCCATCAGAGCGCTGTGAGAAGGCGAAGCTATCATCGATATACACTTCGAACTCGATCATGTGCGCCACTTGTCCGGGGTGCAGTACTGCCTCATTAAGTGCCGCATTGTGGCTTTTTATCTGGCCGTGACGATGAATTTCCGTTTCAAGTAAGAAGCGCTCTTCTTCCATGAACTCGCCTTTGAGAACATCAGTCAACGCGCTCTGGAAGTTTTCAGGGTTGAGATCGGTTAGGAAACCAAGATTACCTCGGTTAACACCAATCACTGAAATGTCGAAACGTGACAAGATTCTAGCGGCACCGAGCATGTTTCCGTCACCACCGACCACAATGGCGAGATCGGCGCGTTTACCTAACTCAATCAGGCTAGAAAAATGTTCTTTTGGGATGTCGTCTAAAATAGTGGCGAGTCTGTCATCAACAAACACTTGATAACCCTCAGCACTTAACCACTGATAGAGCTCTCTATGAGTCTGAATTGCTTGCTGATCTCGAGGTTTACCGATAATGGCGATGACTTCAAATGGCTTTTTCATAACGTTTCCAAACGAATTAGGCTTGAATCAAAATTCTTCATCCCCATAATAAAGGCAAGTTGAACGTCTATGCGAGTGTTTTATATCAATTTGAGGCGCAAACACGCCTGTCACTGGCATTGAAAACGAATTCTGGAGATATCATGAGCAACGAAGAAAACAAAGTAACCGAAGAAGAACTAGATCAGATCATTGCTGAAGCTGAGAAAGTTGAAGAAGCTGAACTGAATGAAGACGCGGCTGATGAGCAGGAATCAAAAATTGCTCAACTAGAAGCCGCACTGCTTTCTAGTGAGTCTAAAGTGAAAGAGCAGCAAGATTCTGTTCTTCGCGCAAAGGCTGAAGTTGAGAATATGCGTCGTCGTACTGAGCAAGAAGTGGATAAAGCACGTAAATACGCGCTAAACAAATTCGCTGAAGGCCTACTACCTGTTATCGATAACCTAGAGCGTGCAGTACAAGCTGCAGATGCTGAGAACGAAGCGGTTAAGCCGATTCTTGAAGGTGTTGAGCTAACTCACAAAACGTTCGTAGATACAGTGGCTAAATTTGGTCTTACAGAGATCAACCCTGAAGGTGAAGCATTCAACCCTGAATTCCACCAAGCCATGTCTATTCAAGAAAGCCCAGACCACGAGTCAAACACTGTGATGTTTGTTATGCAGAAAGGCTACGAGCTTAACGGCCGTGTTATTCGCCCTGCAATGGTAATGGTTGCTAAGTAATTGAGTGGCCGCTTGCTAAGCAGTTGATTATTGCAGTTGTGAAGTAAGACAATAGCGGCGACAAAACAATTCACTGGTTAACGTGAAATGAAAAGAGAGGCATATGCCTCTCTTTTTTTATGCCTGTAACTTGAGAGTCCACGTGAATAGTCACCAAAATCGCATTAAGAATGTCGTTCTTTTTATTTTATCCAGAACAGTAATTTAGAGTTTTATATTATGAAACTGGTTGTTAATGAAGAAATGTTTTGATGTCACATTTGTAATGTTTTTGTAAATAAATGCTTTTAATTGTTACCTTTGTATGTAAAATCCACTGCAATATAGCGATTTGGGTCGCATATATAACTATAAAAGTACAATTTTTAAACACAACAAACTGGAGAAGAACGATGGATAAATCGCTCTCAAGTAAGATTTTTGTAGGCTTGTTTGCCGGCCTTATTATTGGTACTGCTATTCAGTACCTATTCAGCGGCATTGCTATTTTTGATACGTACCTACTCGGCGCAGCTGAAGGTGCTGGTGGTATGTTCGTATCACTTATCAAGTTGCTTGTAGTACCTCTTGTATACGTATCTATTGTTTGCGGTATCGTTGAGCTAAAAGATATTCGTTCATTCGGTCGTCTTGGTGGTAAAACCTTTGGTCTTTACATTATTAACACCATCATCGCGATTTCAGCAGCGCTAACGATTGGTCTTATTTTCCAACCAGGTGCAGGTGCGAACCTTGCGGGTACGGTTTCTGAGACAATTGCGCTTACAACAACTGAAACACCAGATATCTTCTCTCTTGTTGTTAACATCGTTCCTAGCAACCCTGTAGAAGCGTTCGCAAGCGGCGACATGCTACAAATCATCTTCATGGCAATTTTGACAGGTCTTGCTATTCAAGCGCTTGATTCTCGTGGTGGCCCAGCTATCAAGACATTCAAGATGGCTAACGAAATCATGATGAAGCTTATCGGCCTAGTAATGAGCTTGGCGCCTTACGGTGTATTTGCTCTGATGATTCAACTGGGCGCAACACTGGATGCAGACACGCTAATGTCAGTGGCTGGCTATGTGGCGCTTGTGGTTGCAATGCTTGTGTTCTGGATTTTCTTCTTCTACCCAATGATGGTTGGTTCGTTCACTGGTATTTCTCCAAAGCAGTTCCTACGTGCAACTCGTGAGCAAGTTCTATTCTCACTATCTACAGCAAGTTCGAATGCAACAATCCCAGTAACAATGCGTACTCTTACTGACAAACTAAACGTATCTAAGTCAGTAGCAGGTTTCGGTGTACCACTAGGTGCAACCATGAACATGTCTGGTGTATCTATCTACATCGCACTAGCAACTATGTTCGTAGCAAACGCATTTGGTCAGCCAATCAACACTGCTGATATCTTCACTCTTGGTCTAACTATCCTGCTACTGTCTATCGGTGCTGGTGGTGTTCCTGGTGGCGGTGTTGTGATGGTCGGTGTTCTATTGCACCAACTAGGTTTACCACCAGAAGGTCTAGCGATTGTTGCTGCTGTTGACCGTATCTGTGACATGTTCTGTACTTCTTCTAACGTTGTTGGTGATACTGCGGTTAACACTATCGTAGCGAAATCTGAAAACGAAATCGGCGTTGAAGCTAACGAAGAAGCTGAGCTAAAGAAAGCAGAAGCATAATTCTTAATTAAGATTCGATAATTAGAAGCCCCGCTCAATGAGAGCGGGGCTTTTTTATTTCTGCTGTTGGGTACTTTGGGCTGTCTGCTGCTGAGTTAAAAGAGGGGGCTATGTTGGTGCGAAGTCTCATTTTTTCTTTTTACTCGCGCTGAATGGGTCATCAGTTTTCAATCTTTAATATAGATCACATATAATAATACAATATTATTATATTGTTCTGACAACCTACATTATGACGACATAAAGGAAACCCAATAATGAAGCTGTCTTACCTTAGCCTACTGACTGCCAGCCTTTTAGCCGCTCCCGCTCTTGCTTCTAATCACGATATTGGTCAACAGTTCAATCTTGACCCTGCAAAAGCACCAGCACAAAACTTCGATTTATCTAAATGGAAAATTAACTTACCGGAGCTGACGACTGAAGGGTCTAGAAAAGGTAAAACGCTGGAGATTGGTAAAAAGGAACTGTCGAATGTAGACACGCCTTACGTTCACCCTAAATGGTTCTACACGGATGCCGAGTCTGGTGCGATGGTGTTTGTGGCTCCGAATACAGCTCCAACGACGCCAAACAGTAAAAACACGCGTAGTGAGCTAAGAGCGATGCTAGCGGATAGCTACTCTGCGCCGAGCAACAACTTCGCGATTTCAAGCCATAAGAACGCGGAAGAGTTTGGCTCTATCGGTGGCCAGATGACGGCAACACTTTCTGTTGATCAGGTGAGCACCAGCGGTAACTATAAGAAAACCGGTGCATTCTCTGTGGTTATTGGTCAAATCCATGGGTCGGATAATGAACCTCTGAAAATTGTTTACCGCAAGTTGCCAGAACATGAGCATGGTTCGTTAACGTGGAACTATGAGTTAAACCCGCCGACAGAGATGAAAAACGCGAAGGATGAAAACGGAAAGAAACTTCGTAAAGACATTCGCCATGATGTATTTGGTCAATACAATCTGAAAAAAGGCAGCTCGGACCCTGCTGATGGCATCAAGCTAGGTGAAGTGTTCTCATACGATGTGAATATCAAAGATAACATCATGCACTTAACCTTTACTAAGAATCCAAACTCAGCCGATCCTATTGTGAAGACGTATGATGTTGATTTGGCCAAGGGTAAGTATCAGGGGCATGATATCGACCTTGGTTATGGACAGGACTGGATGTACTTCAAGGCGGGCGCATACAATCAATGCAACACTAAGAAGTCGAGCTCAGCCTGTGAATGGCGTGGTATGGAAGCGGGTGATTACACTCAAGCGAGCTTCTACCAGTTAGTGCTCAACCAATAATATGGCTGAATCAGTCACCATTTGAACAATATTTAACTGATTAATATCTATTTGAAAAAGACCTTCCACATGAAGGTCTTTTTTTATGGCATCTGGAATAGGGTTGAGGTTTCAATGTGGCGACAAATGCGAGAGTTTCTCAACATTGGAGCCTTAATTGGCAAGGGATCGGTCACTTTTTACCTTTATGTAAAAAGATACGGGAAAAAATAGATTTTTTTTACTTATTCCCTTGAAAACCAGTTTGCAGCCCTTATCTATGGTGCATACGAAAGCAAATTACATTTGCACTTTAATTTTGTGTCTTAGGGTTGATTCCCTGATTACCACCCCCACATATGTGGGTATAGCAAAAAACTAAATAATATATATTCGGAGATGGCCTGATGGGTAAAATCATTGGTATTGATTTAGGTACTACTAACTCTTGTGTTGCTGTTCTTGACGGCGACAAACCACGCGTAATTGAAAATGCTGAAGGCGAACGCACAACAGCATCAGTAATCGCATACACAGAAGGCGAAACGCTAGTTGGTCAACCTGCAAAACGTCAAGCTGTTACTAACCCTCAAAACACACTGTTCGCTATCAAGCGTCTAATCGGTCGTCGTTTTGAAGATGAAGAAGTTCAACGCGATATCGAAATCATGCCTTTCAACATTGTTAAGGCTGACAACGGTGATGCATGGGTAGAAGCGCAAGGCCAAAAAATGGCTGCTCCTCAAGTATCTGCTGAAGTTCTTAAGAAAATGAAGAAAACAGCTGAAGACTTCCTAGGCGAAGAAGTAACTGGCGCAGTAGTAACTGTTCCTGCTTACTTCAACGATGCTCAACGTCAAGCAACGAAAGATGCTGGCCGTATCGCTGGTCTAGATGTTAAACGTATCATCAACGAACCAACTGCTGCTGCTCTAGCTTACGGCCTAGACAAGCAAGGTGGTGATCGCACTATCGCTGTATACGACCTTGGTGGTGGTACATTCGATATCTCTATCATCGAAATCGATGAAGTAGAAGGCGAGAAGACTTTCGAAGTTCTTTCAACTAACGGTGACACTCACCTTGGTGGTGAAGATTTCGATAACCGCATGATCAACTACCTAGTAGATGAGTTCAAGAAAGAGCAAGGTATCGACCTTAAAGCTGATCCACTAGCAATGCAGCGTGTTAAAGAAGCAGCAGAAAAAGCGAAAATCGAGCTTTCTTCTACTACTCAAACTGACGTAAACCTACCTTACGTTACTGCTGATGCGACTGGTCCTAAGCACATGAACATCAAAGTGACTCGTGCGAAGCTTGAGTCTCTAGTTGAAGACCTAGTTCAACGTTCTCTTGAGCCACTAAAAGTTGCTCTAGCGGATGCTGACCTATCGGTAGGCGAAATCACTGACGTTATCCTAGTTGGTGGTCAAACTCGTATGCCTATGGTTCAAGCTAAAGTAACTGAATTCTTCGGTAAAGAGCCACGTAAAGACGTGAACCCTGACGAAGCTGTTGCAATGGGTGCTGCTGTTCAAGGTGGTGTACTAGCAGGTGACGTTAAAGACGTTCTACTACTAGACGTTACTCCTCTATCTTTCGGTATCGAAACGATGGGCGGCGTGATGACTAAGCTTATCGAGAAAAACACAACTATCCCTACTAAAGCGGATCAAGTGTTCTCTACAGCTGAAGACAACCAAAACGCAGTAACTATCCACGTTCTTCAAGGTGAGCGTAAGCAAGCGACTTACAACAAGTCTCTTGGTCAGTTCAACCTAGAAGGTATCCAACCAGCACCACGTGGCATGCCACAAATCGAAGTAACATTCGACCTAGATGCTGATGGTATCCTGAACGTATCTGCTAAAGATAAAGCAACAGGTAAAGAGCAGAAGATCACTATCCAAGCATCAGGCGGCCTGTCTGAGGAAGAGATCGAAGCAATGGTACAAGAAGCAGAAGCTAACAAAGAAGCGGACAAAAAGTTCGAAGAGCTAGTAACTGCACGTAACCAAGCTGACCAAATGATTCACGGCACTAAGAAGCAAGTAGAAGAAGCTGGTGAAGCTCTACCTGCAGACGAGAAAGCTAAAATCGAAGCGGCTATCACTGCACTAGAAGAAGTTAAGTCTGGTAACGATAAAGAAGCTATCGACGCTAAAGTTCAAGAACTTATGCAAGCAGCTCAAAAGCTAATGGAAATTGCTCAACAGAAAGCTCAAGCTGAACAAGCTGGTGCTGACGCTGGTGAACAACCTAAGCAAGACGACGATGTTGTAGACGCTGAGTTTGAAGAAGTTAAAGAAGACAAAAAATAATTTCGTCGCAGAGTAGCCTGATTTCGTTATCGGAAGTGTCCACCTACTAACGTAGGCTCCGCGCTTCCACTTAGGACTCAAGCTATCTGCTTAGAAATTTGTCTCAAAGACTTATTATTGCGGGCGTCAGAGGTAACTCTCACGTCCGTAAATTTGTATTTAGACTTGTCGATCTAGATAATAGCTTTATTCGGCATTTCAGCCGGCAGAACTTTTATCTAGATTGATACACAGACTACTGAAGTGATCATTCGGTAGTAGCAATTATTTTGGTGACCTAGAACATGTCAAAACGTGATTTTTACGAAGTATTAGGCGTAAGCCGCGATGCATCAGAGCGCGATATTAAAAAAGCGTACAAACGCTTAGCGATGAAATTCCACCCGGACCGTAACCAGGGTGATGAGACCGCAGCAGATAAGTTTAAAGAAGTAAAAGTAGCGTACGAGATCCTAACCGATTCTCAAAAGAAAGCAGCTTACGACCAATACGGTCATGCAGCCTTTGAACAAGGTGGCATGGGCGGCGGCGGTGGTTTCGGCGGCGGTGGCCAAGGTGACTTCGGCGATATCTTCGGTGACGTATTTGGCGACATCTTCGGCGGCGGTCGTCGTGGTGGCGGTCAACAGCGTGCACAACGTGGTTCAGATCTACGTTACAACATGGAACTTTCTCTAGAAGAAGCGGTTCGTGGTGTTTCTAAAGAAATCGAAGTACCAACACTTGTAGAGTGTGATACGTGTGACGGCAGCGGCGCGAAAGCGGGTTCTTCTGCACAAACGTGTGGTACTTGTCATGGCCACGGCCAGGTACAAATGCGCCAAGGTTTCTTTGCGGTTCAACAGACTTGTCCTACTTGTAACGGAAAAGGCAAGATCATCAAAGACCCATGTAACTCATGTCATGGTCAAGGTCGCAAACAGAAGACGAAAACGCTTAACGTTAAGATCCCAGCAGGTGTTGATACTGGTGATCGCATTCGTCTATCTGGCGAAGGCGAAGCAGGGGAGCACGGCGCTCCAGCTGGCGACTTGTACGTACAAGTACACGTAAAAGAGCACAATATCTTTGAGCGTGACGGCAACAACCTTTACTGTGAAGTGCCAGTAAGCTTCTCTATGGCTGCTCTAGGCGGTGAAGTTGAAGTTCCAACACTGGATGGTCGTGTAAACCTTAAGGTACCAGAAGAGACACAAACGGGCCGTATGTTCCGTATGCGTGGCAAGGGCGTGAAAGGCGTTCGTGGTGGCGGTGTGGGTGATCTAATCGTTAAGCTAGTGGTTGAGACTCCAGTTAAGCTAAGCGCTCGCCAGAAAGAATTACTGCGTGAATTCGAAGAAACCTGTGGTGGTGAAGCGGCAAGCAAGCATAAGCCAAAGTCTGAAGGTTTCTTTAGCGGCGTTAAAAACTTCTTCGATGACCTAACTAAGTAATCAATTTATTGATGTCTTAGGTTATTGATGCCTTGAGTTTTTAATGATTTAAGTTATTGATAAAGTTGGAAAAGCCTGCTCGTTTAGCAGGCTTTTTTGTATCTGTAGATCAGGGGAAAAGAAGCTCGAGAAGAAAGAGTCGAGATTTATCAGATAAATTCTAGAGCCCTTTGGTGGTTGCTCTTGTTACTTCCAACACGTTTCTGGCTCCGAAATGCCCGAGTGGTGCAATTCCAACTTATCGGTATTCGAGTCAAAACATTCATCATTTACTTGCTGCGAAAGCGGTTCCGCTTGAATTGAATAGGTGGTGCTACTCGCAGAGATCGCTAGCGTGTATCGGCTAGTATCGGTATCGCAAAACAAGCATGTCCCTCCTGAAATAATATTCTCCGCTGCCGACGCATAGTTCCCTGTGTATAGAGTTTCTATCTCCAGTTGCATCTTGGTTAAGTCGGCCATCGCTGTAACTCGATGTGCCTTGATAACATGGTTGGTATAACTTGGATACGCAATGGCGCCGAGTATCCCCACGATGGCGACAGCGATCAATAATTCGATCAATGTCATCCCTCTCATGCTTAAGTTGTTGCTGTTGCATATATTTTTTCGAATCATCGCGAGTAGTTTCCTTTCATAGCTCAGCCCATTCTTCTCCGGTGGTAGCATCGCTGCAAGATTAAATGCAGTTGCGCATTGAGTTACATAGGAATTTGGGAAATGACTCGCGGGTTTACTTTATTAGAGCTGTTAGTAACGGTATCGGTGCTGTCGATACTGATAGCTGCGGCTGCCCCGAGTTTTAGTTCGGTTACTGAAACCGTAAAGATGCAGCGACTCGCCGGAGAGTTGAATGGTTTTATGATGCAGGCGAAATCTGAGGCAGTTATGAGAAATACTGATCTTTGGGCTCATTTTCTAATGAATGGTAACTCAAATGACACCGGTGATTGGAAAATTGAATTGACTGAATTCGATGTTCCGAATACCGGTACGGCAATCCTTACAATGGAAGGAGTTTCATTTCGAAACATAGATTTCACCGTTAACTACAGTTCTGAACAAATTAAATTTAGTGGAGTAAACGGTAAAGCTAAAGATGGGCATCTCTTATTTGATATGAACTCTAAGCCTTTAAAGCTTATAACATATAGTACTTCTGGAAGAATGAGAATCTGTGGTGTGGGAGGAGACTTTTATGGTTATCAGACCTGCACTTAAGAGGCAGCAATTCGGTGCAACATTAGTTGAATTAATGATCTCTTCTATTTTGGGAATTGTAGTTATTGGAAGTGTGGGGGCGGTATTTATATCGGGACAAAACATCGCATCCGAGAGAAGTAAAGAATTACTATTATTACAACAAGTTTCAGGCACTCTTCAATACTTTAAAGAGGATATCCAGCGAGCAGGCTACGATGGAGGGACTGGTGTGTCTCTAAAATTATCAGGAGCCACAAATACCTTATATATATCACCAGACTCCAAAATGGTCGCATTTGCATATGCTCATCAATCAGAGATTCGAAATGTTGCTTTTGTATTTGATTCCGGCTTAGTCAAAGTTTGTGATAGTCCCTCCAGTATCGTAAAAACGGTATCAGCGGCTACTAGTGGATGTTCTTCAATTTTTGAGCCGAATCAAATACGAGTGATTGATTTCAATGTCAATCAATCAAGTGTTGAAGCTCAAGGTGTTAGTTCAGGCATGGCAACCATTACTATTTCTGCTGAATTAGTAGGAGATACGTCCGTTAATTATTCATCAAGTGTGATTGTAAAAAATAGGAATTGGCGATGAATAAAAATCAACAAGGTGCGGTTGTTTTACTTACAACAAGTGTATTACTAGTTACGGCGTTAATGTTGACTTTTGGTAGTTATCGTTCAGTTTTTTATCAAATAAAAAGATCTCAAAATGAGGTCGAAGCGCGCAAGCAGCAATGGGAGGCTGAAGGTGGTCTAGAGTGTGGTTTCACTCAGTTTAAAAATGAAGGGAATCTTCCTCCTACAATTACAGTGTGCTCAATGAAGAATCAAGTCACCCCTGTTTTCAATGCAATTCTAACAGGTTATCAAATATCGTCTGCGAGTGGGCATTCTCATTTGAAGAAAAATATCGTATTTGGAGGTTCACTTAGTTCTGGTGCTATACAGTCGAGTGCCGATGTTTATTTTCATTCAAGTACCACATTTTCAACACCAGATCCTGGTGTTTTAAGTAGTGATGGTTGGGAGTGTGTTGCGCTTCGATATCGTAGCCGCTATCACTATTCATCTATGGATAATAAAGGGGTGGTACATGGTGTACCTCCATATGCCGGTTTTCAAAATCCATCAGGGGCTGATTGCTCTAATGTTACAGGTAATGATCATTTGTCCAATGGAGATGGCAATGATTTTGTCTTAGATTCAAGCGTACAACCTTTTGAGTCTTTTTTCGGTGTTCCAGTTGAAAAGCATAACGATATAAGAGATGAAGGGACATTTTCGGTGATTAATGGGAGTGGGACACCCAAAATACTAGCTAATTGTGGGCAAGTTCTGACAACACTGATTAATGCAGGCAATCATCATTTATGGGTTGAAGGAGGCTGTGAAATCACTAAAGCGCAATACAATGATTTAGTTGATGCTACAGCCTCAACTAATGGAGTTACAATTTTAATTCATGATGGGCTGATGTCTGTTATGGGAAAACCTTCTACAGGGGCGACTTCAAATCATCTTAAAGGTGTACTATTTCACCTTAATGTTGATTATTCACCTACCCCTGCCGATTGGGTGTCTTATGATGCCAATATTCATCTGAATCATGTCCCGAGTGTTATTGAAGAAAGCTACCGAACTATCACCTCTTACTATCAACACGGTGCATTTACGGTATCTGGCGGACAGTACTTTGATGCACCGAACCAAGCCGCTGTGTTCTTTGATTCACTGGATTTTAGATTTAATAAAGATGTGGTCGATAATTCAAGAAAAGAATTTACGCAAATTCAATGGCAAAAAGGTTCATGGAATGATTTGTAAACAGAAAGGTTTTAGCCTAATCGAAGTGCTTATTTCGTTTTTGTTGATCGGTGTTGGTTCTCTAGGGCTAATTAAATTACAAACGTATGTTGAGCAAAAATCTGACTTTGCTATTCATAGTGTAGAAGCTCTGCATTTGGCTGAAAATAAGCTGGAATGGTTTAGAACTCGTGGTGCATCTGCCGCTTTATCGAGTATAACGCCTGCGGATTTTGCTACGGATATTGTTGATGGTATGGATCATTCGCATGTTAAATATCAACTTAATTGGACAGTGACGAACAGTTTATCTGGAGCGCTGAAGACCGTTCAGATAACAAGCTCATGGGAAGACCGGTTTGGTAGTAATCGAGTTATCGAATTACATACTATGATTTCCAAATACAGTGAATTTGATTGATCTATTAAGCAAACGTTTACTGCATGCCAAGGCCTACGCATCCCCTTTACTGATAGTTTTCACTCCTCGGACATTGTTTACGTGCCAGTTAAAACTCTGTATATGGAATGGTGTTTTTTGTGTTTTTATATTGTTGCCGTTGTACGGTATTTTTGCAAAATATGTCTCCATTTATGGAAAATGATGTGGAACCTTGTGCTTTTTAACAGCGACTTTAATAGAATATGTGCTGTACCAATAGGCCGTGGTCAAAACTTATATTAGGCCTAAACAAAACAACATCACATATGGAGTTACAATGAGTAACCAAGCCGTAAAAAAAGCACCATCGACTGAGAAGATCAGTGGTATGGACCGCTTTCTAAACTTCATTGAACGCGCCGGCAACAAAATTCCAGATCCAGCAATCCTGTTCTTCTGGGCTCTAGTTATTGTATGGGTAGCATCTGCACTTTTATCGAATCTTTCATTCGACTTAATCAACCCTCAAACGGGTGCTGCTCTTGAAGTAAACAACCTACTAACTGGTGAAGCGCTTGCTAGCTTCCTAGCGAATATGGTTACCACGTTCACAGGCTTCGCACCTCTAGGCATCGTACTTGTTGCTATGCTAGGTGTTGGCGTTGCAGACTCTTCAGGCTTCATTACGACTGGCCTAAAGAAGATGCTTAACTTCACGCCAGCTAAGCTACTAACGCCGATGCTAATTTTGGTTGCTATCGTGTCTCACACAGCAGCTGATGCAGGTTACGTTCTAGTAATCCCTCTTGGCGGTATCATCTTCCACGCTGCGGGTCGTCACCCTCTAGCTGGTATTGCAGCAGCGTTTGCTGGTGTATCAGGTGGTTTCTCAGCGAACTTTATCCCTTCAGGTATTGATCCGCTACTAGCTGGTTTCACTCAAACAGCGGCAAACGTTCTTGACCCTGCATATGTGATCAACCCTCTAGCGAACATCTTCTTTACTGGTTTGTCTTCAATTCTAATTGTGGCAATTGGTTGGTACGTTACAGAGAAAATTATCGAGCCTCGTCTTGCTAATACGCCTGTAGATGAAGATGCAGAACAAGCACCTGATCTAGGTACGTTCACAGCCATTGAATCTAAAGCATTCAAATTCGCTGGTTGGGCAATGGTTGCCGGTATTGGTCTGCTTATCGCGGCTCTAATGCCTGAAAACTCAGCACTTCGTTCACCTGAAGGCGAATTAACGGCGTTCTCAGCACCAGTAATGAAGTCTATCGTTCCTCTGATCTTCATCCTGTTTATTATTCCGGGTATCGTCTACGGCCGTGTAGCGGGTACATTCAAGAATAGTAATGATGTTATCAAAGCAATGTCTGAGACGATGGCAACGATGGGCGCATACATTGTAATGTCGTTCTTCTGTGCTCAGTTCCTATCTGCATTCGCTCAATCAAACATCGGTACTATGCTGGCACTTTACGGTGCTGAAGGCTTGAAAGCGATGGACCTTCCAGGTGAAGCAACGGTTGTTGGTATGATTCTACTAACGGCTGCAGTTAACCTTCTTGTTGGTTCTGCTTCAGCTAAGTGGGCACTGATTGGTCCTATCCTAGTTCCAATGCTAATGGTTGTGGGTATCTCTCCTGAGCTATCTCAAGCGGCTTACCGTGTAGGTGACTCAGTGTCTAACATCATCTCTCCACTAATGGTGTTCTTCCCACTGGTTGTTGTTTACTGTCAGCGCTACGTTAAGTCGACAGGTATCGGTACTCTAGCTTCTCTAATGATGCCATTCTCGATTGCGATGTTAATCGGTTGGTCTATCTTCTTGCTAGCTTACTGGGCTCTTGGTATCCCACTAGGTATCCAAGCACCTTACACTTACACAATGTAAGATTGAACTAAGCAAAACTAAGCTTTATTCATTGCTAAGCCCGCACCGAAATGTGCGGGCTTTTTTTCGCTATTTTTTCCGTTTTTTATATCCAAGGTTTTTATATCCAAAACTTTCTATATCCAAAGCTTTTTATATTCAAAATAAAGGCACTCAGCTTATACTCCGGATTACGGCTAATTGTTGGCCGGTAAATTTAGGAAATCCAAGCCACATGAAAATTCTGCTTTTAGTAGGGTTAATTGTTTTAAATGGTCTGTTTGCCATGTCTGAGATTGCATTGGTAGCAGCAAAAAATAGTCGGCTGAAACGCTTAGCCGAAAAACACCGCTCCGCTCAGGTTGCTCTTGATCTCAAAGAAAACCCAACCCGCTTCCTCTCTACAATCCAAATCGGTATCACGGTAATCGGCCTACTCAGCGGGATTGTGGGTGAGGCGACGCTATCGGCTCCACTAGCCGTTCAACTTGAACTGTGGGGACTAGACCCAACACAAGCGAACATCTTGTCTACTGCGGTTGTGGTGGTAGGTATTACTTATTTCGCTATCGTTGTCGGTGAGTTGGTACCAAAGCGTTTTGCTCAGTCTCAAGCTGAAAACATTGCTGTGTTAGTCGCGCTGCCAATCTTCTGGTTATCTAAAATCGCGACGCCGTTTGTGTTTGCGTTGTCGGCTTCAACGGAAGGTATTCTTAAGTTGATGGGCCGAGGCGGTGAAGAAGATAGCGTTACCGAAGATGATATCCATGCACTTGTGAAAGAGGGCTCAGAATCGGGTGTGATTGAACGCGGCGAACAAGAGATGATTCGTAATATCTTGCAGCTTGATGATCGTCTTGTGAGCTCATTGATGACTCCGCGTCGAGACATCGACTTTCTGGATGTCGACCAACCCGTTGAGCAGATATTAAAGAAACTGCGTTCATCAAAACACAGTGTGTTTCCATTGTGCCAAGATCACCTCAATAAAGTGGTGGGTACAGTGTCAGCCAAAGCCTTGCTGAATCAGGCGGGCAATCTAAGCATTCAGGTGATCATGGGGCTGTCTCGCTCGCCGATCTATGTTCCAGAATCGATGAAAGCTCTGCGTCTACTTGGCTACTTTAAAGAGTCGGTCACCGAGATGGCATTCATTGTCGACGAGTATGGCGATGTTCAAGGTCTTGTGACTCATTACGATATTCTTGAGGCGATTGCTGGCGAGCTATCGAATAATCCGAACGATCTTTGGACCGAGCAAGTGGAAGACGGTTTGTTGGTGGATGGATTGATTCCTATCAGTGAACTGAAAAACCGTTTAGAGCTATCGGATTTTGAGGGCGAAAGCGAGAGCTTCCAAACGCTGAATGGCCTTGTGACATGGTTAATAGGGCGCTTACCGGATGCAGGCGAAGTTGTTCAATACCAGCAGTGGCAGTTTGAAATTATCTCTGTTGAGAACAATCGCATTGTGAGTATCAAAGCGACGCCAATAGCCGATGACATAGAAGACGCTAATAGCTAACAGTTCGACCAACCAGCAAGCGGCAATGGTTCATTGTCTGTTGTTGTCTATTACCTCTTTATTGTTCATTATCTCTAAGATTAGGTATGCTTCACCGCATACCTATTTTCGTTTTTATCCTTTGTTTCTGGAGTTCCCTTTGTCAGACCATCAATTCACCCCTCAAGATGAAATCTTCATGCGACGCGCCATCGAGGTGGCTACGCAAGCAGAGAGCGAGGGAGAGGTTCCTGTTGGTGCAGTATTAGTAAAAGATGGGGAGATTATCTCTGAAGGATGGAACCGTTCGATTGGCAGCCACGATGCTACGGCACACGCAGAAATTGAAACCTTGCGTAAAGCCGGTCAAACCTTAGAAAACTATCGGCTACTCGATACCACTTTATACGTTACGCTAGAGCCTTGCCCAATGTGCGCAGGTGCCTTGCTACACAGCCGAGTAAAGCGCATTGTGTTTGGTGCTCCAGACTTAAAAGCAGGCGCTGCAGGTACAGTGTTGAATTTGTTTGAAAGCCAGGCCTCATACCACTATGCCGACGTTGAACATGGTTTGTTAGAGGAAGAGTGCCGTGAGCAATTACAAGCGTTTTTCAAGCGTCGTAGAAAAGAGATAAAAGAGAAGCGAAAGCAAGAACGTCTGTTGGAAGAGCAGCGTTTAGAAGCAGAGATGAAGGCTGGCAATAAGAAATAGCAGCGTACTTTCGGCACTCTCTATCGCAAGAGTGCCAAGCAAACTGACTGAGTAACTACATTTACTCAGCAATCATCTGCATGAAAGCGCGATTGCGCCAAATGATCTTCTTCTTATTATTTGAAAGCATACGCTTACGACGGTTTGCAGCAACGGTCTTATCAAGGCGTTTCGATTTCAGTTTCTTCATCATTTCAATGATTTCCTATTTGTCGTCTGACTTTTTAGTTTGGACTAACGATTTAATTATAGTGTTATTCGTTTGTTTAGCCTGTCGCACGCTTGGCTTAAATAGAAGAGCAGTTCTAGTCTAAAGCCAGCATTGCAGTGCAACAGAGCATAATCTTGATTGTGGTGTGCCGTTATAAGGTTCGATTGTTACTGCAATATGACACTCTAGATCTCATCATCATTTTCTTGCCTGCTTCCCTTATCCCTTAGTGACGAAAGAAGAGTCGAAAAAAGACAATAAAAAAGAGCAATGCTAGATGGCATTGCTCTTTTAGTTTCTATTGCGAAGATTCTGAACTGCTTACTGTCGATTCAGCAGCGCTAATGCTTGATTCAGCACTAGAAGTCTCTAAAGGTGGGATGACAATCAAACCCTCAAGACTCTCTTCTTGTTCTTTATTACGCTTATTTACATGGCCGATGATGCTTTGGTAATAACGGCGAATGTTTTCAACGTAATTTCTAGCTTCATCACCACGCGCATAGCCGTAGCGAGTTTGGCTGTAGTACTTCTTCTGTCTTAACAGAGGTAATCTGTCTTTCACATCGCCCCAAGCATCAGGATCTCCTCCTTGTGCCTTCGTGAGGCGACGCGCGTCCATCATGTGCCCGTAACCGACATTGTATGAAGCAAGTGCAAACCAGATCTTTTCGTGTTGAGTGATTGAATCTGGTACTCGGTTCACGATACGACGCAGGTACTCAACACCGCCTTGTACCGACTGGTTCGGGTCGAGACGGTTGGTTACCCCAACACTCTTCGCGGTGGGCAGTGTCAACATCATCATGCCACGAACACCCGTTGGTGAGCGCGCAACAGGGTTCCAGTGTGATTCTTGGTAGGCCAAAGCGGCAATCAAGCGCCAATCAAATTCTTGAGAGTACCTTTGAAATAGCGGCGACCATTTTGGCAACTTGCTGTCCAGTGCGCGGATAAAGGCACGAGTATCAACGTAGTCAAAAGTGCCGATGTGGCCGATGTATTTCTCTTCTAGTGAAGCCAGTTCACCAGACTGTTTTAGGTTACCGAAGAACTCAATCAACAGAGCATAAAGGCTTTCATCTTCAGACTTCTGCAAATACCAAGAGATAGGTTGGTCTTCTGTCAGCTCAAATGCCAAGGCAACATCTGGGTACAAACGTTGCGCCAGTGATAGCTCGATAGAGTCGGCCACTGTGAATAAACGTTCGCCTGTTGATACTTCTTTGAGCAGGTCATTGATGTCTGCATTGCCAACCGCGTCATAGATGAAGTCATCGTGCGTTTTCTGCAGCAGTTTGAGTGTTGGTTCAAAGTGCGAGTCTTTCACCACAACCAAAGATGGCGTTAATGTGTCAGTAGACGCCGCCTCTTCTGATTCAGTTTGTGCTTTAACAAAGTCAACCTGACGCTCATTCTCGAAATTGATCAGTTGTTCAAGGTTTCTCGGTCGCCACTGGCCTTTTTTGTATACGACCTGTTGGCTTACGTAGTAATAAGCAGGTGCGGCGCGATAAGCTCGTGTCAGTTTGTTGTTTTGCGTTAAGCCGGTCGCGATAAGATCGATTTCGCCTTTCTGCAGTGCAGGGAACAAGCCAGACAAACGGTAAGCGGGTTTAACCTCAAGCTTTACACCAAGCTCCTGCGCAAATTCACGAGCTAATTCGTAATCCAAGCCAGCAGGACCATCAGGACCGATGTAATAAGAGAGTTGGTTATTTAGGGTGCCGACACGAAGAACGCCACGATCTCGTATCTGCTCAAGGACACTTTTAGGTTCAGATTCAATCTGGCATCCAGCCAACCCAAATAGGGCGATGGCGAGCAGAAGGAACTTAGACGAAAAGATGAGCGTAAATTTAGGCATCAAAATGAAATCTCGAAAAGTGGAAGCTCCTTTATACCAAACCCCGCAAGGCTGGCAAAGCAGGTTTAATTAAACAGTTGTAAAAGTGGTGATAAATGCAGCAAAAGTACCATTTACGCAGAAAGATAAAAAAAATCACGCAAACGGTTGCTTTTGGTGTTACGTCACAAAAAGAAATGCTTTATAATGCGCTCGCATTGAAGAGGTGGGATCGGCATAGGTTTTTAAACCTTCGGGAATAGCTTCGAAGAAAACAGTTAGGTTTTTCCTTTAACCCACTGAATTTATTCCAATACTACCTTAATCAACTGCATAAGAGACGTAAGCACATGAGAATTTTGCGTGGCTCCCCAGCTCTATCTGAGTTTCGTGTTAACAAGCTTTTAGAGCTTTGTCGTGAATTAAGCTTACCTGTAACAGGTATTTACGCTGAGTTTGCCCACTTTGCTGATCTAACGGCAGACCTAGATGAGTCTGAAGTTGAGAAGCTAGAAAAGCTACTGACTTACGGTCCAACGATTGAAGAGCATGAACCTGAAGGTTTACTGCTGCTTGCAACGCCACGCCCAGGTACTATCTCGCCTTGGTCTTCAAAATCAACAGATATCGCACACAACTGCGGACTGGCTAAAGTGTCACGTCTAGAGCGCGGTACTGCTTTCTACATTGAAACCTCTGCTGAACTTTCTGAACTTCAACTTGTTGAGCTGAAAGCAATCCTGCACGACCGTATGATGGAAGTGGTTTTCACTGACTTCGAATCAGCGGCGGCACTATTTACCGTTGCTGAGCCTGCTCCTTATGCGGAAGTTGACCTACTAACTGGTGGACGTAAAGCGCTTGAAAAAGCAAACGTTACCCTAGGTCTTGCACTTGCAGAAGATGAGATTGATTACCTTCTTGAAAGCTTCACTGAGAAGCTAGGTCGTAACCCGACGGACATCGAGCTAATGATGTTTGCACAAGCGAACTCAGAGCACTGTCGTCATAAGATTTTTAACGCTGATTGGACTATCGATGGCGTTAAGCAAGAAAAATCATTGTTCAAGATGATTAAGAACACCTTTGAAACGACACCAGAACATGTTCTGTCTGCTTATAAAGATAACGCAGCGGTAATGACAGGTTCTGAAGTTGGTCGTTTCTTCCCAGATCCAGAAACTCGCCAGTACAGCTACCACCAAGAAAAAACACACATCTTGATGAAAGTTGAAACGCACAACCACCCAACGGCAATCTCACCGTGGCCAGGCGCATCGACAGGTTCAGGCGGTGAAATCCGTGATGAAGGCGCAACCGGTATTGGTGGTAAGCCAAAAGCGGGTCTTGTTGCTTTCTCTGTATCTAACCTTAAGATCCCGAATTTCGTTCAACCTTGGGAAACTGACTTTGGTAAGCCAAGCCGTATCGTTACTGCTCTGGATATCATGCTTGAAGGTCCTCTTGGTGGCGCGGCATTCAACAACGAATTTGGTCGTCCAAACCTACTTGGCTACTTCCGTACTTACGAAGAGAAAGTAAACTCTCACGCAGGTGAAGAAGTGCGTGGTTACCACAAACCAATCATGCTAGCTGGTGGTCTTGGCAACATCCGTGATGAGCACGTTCAGAAGAAAGAGATCCCGGTAGGTGCAAGCCTAATCGTTCTAGGTGGTCCTGCGATGAACATCGGCCTTGGCGGCGGTGCGGCATCTTCAATGGATTCTGGTTCTTCTTCTGAAGATCTTGATTTCGCTTCTGTACAACGTGAAAACCCAGAGATGGAGCGTCGTTGTCAGGAAGTTATCGACCGTTGTTGGCAGCTTGGTGATGCGAACCCAATCGCATTTATCCACGATGTGGGCGCGGGCGGTATCTCGAATGCTCTTCCTGAGCTAGTCGACGATGGCGAGCGTGGCGGTATCTTTAATCTACGTGACGTGCCAAACGATGAGCCGGGCATGAGCCCACTTGAGATCTGGTGTAACGAATCTCAAGAGCGTTATGTAATGGCGGTTGCTGATAAAGACATGGCAACGTTCGATGCGATTTGTAAGCGTGAACGTGCACCGTACGCAGTGGTTGGTAAAGCAACCGAAGAACGTGATCTGAAATTAGAAGATTCACACTTCGACAACACGCCAATCGACATGCCAATGGACATCCTATTAGGTAAAACACCTAAGATGCACCGTGACGCGAAAACGCTAAAAGCTAACAACCCTGCGATTGACCGTTCTGGCATCGAGATGAACGAAGCGGTTGACCGTGTTCTTCGCTTGCCAACAGTCGCTGAGAAAACATTCCTTATCACCATCGGTGACCGCTCGGTAACAGGCCTTGTAGCTCGTGACCAAATGGTTGGTCCATGGCAGGTTCCTGTTGCTAACTGCGCAGTAACAGCGGCAAGCTACGACTCTTACCACGGTGAGGCTATGTCTCTTGGTGAGCGTACGCCAGTGGCACTTCTAGACTTCGGCGCATCGGCTCGTCTAGCGGTTGGTGAAGCAATTACTAACATCGCAGCGACCAACATCGGCGATATCAAACACATTAAACTGTCGGCTAACTGGATGTCTCCAGCAGGTCACCCAGGTGAAGATGCAGGTCTTTACGAAGCGGTTAAAGCGGTTGGTGAAGAACTATGTCCAGCTCTGGGTCTAACTATCCCAGTGGGTAAAGACTCAATGTCGATGAAGACTAAGTGGGAAGAGAATGGCGAGCAGAAAGAAGTAACGTCTCCGCTATCTCTTGTTATCACTGCGTTTGCACGTGTTGAAGATGTTCGTAAGACGATTACTCCTCAGCTTCGCACTGACAAAGGTAATACAAGCCTAGTTCTTATCGACCTAGGTAACGGCAAAAACCGTATGGGTGCAACAGCACTTGCACAGGTTTACAAGCAGCTTGGTGACAAGCCAGCAGACGTAGACAACGCAGCGCAACTAAAAGGTTTCTACGAAGGCGTTCAAGCACTTGTAGCGAACGACCAAGTTGTCGCTTACCACGATAAAGGCGATGGTGGTCTATTCGTAACGCTAGCAGAAATGGCATTCGCAGGTCACTGTGGTGTTAATGCAAACATTGAAGCGTTAGGTGAAGACACGCTAGCAGCACTGTTCAACGAAGAGCTAGGTGCAGTAATCCAAGTCCGTAACGACGACCTAGACGCAGTACTTTCTACTCTTGCAGCTAACGGTCTAGAAGCATGTTCTCATGTGATTGGCTGCGTTGTTGGTGAAGGGGAAGCATCAGATGAACTAGTGATTAAGTCTGGCGAGTCTGTAGTGATTGAACGTAACCGTACTGAACTACGTACTATCTGGGCTGAGACAACGCACAAGATGCAAGGTCTGCGTGATAACCCAGTATGTGCTGACCAAGAACATGAAGCGAAGAAAGACAACTCGGACCCAGGTCTGAACGTGAAACTGAGCTTTGACGTAAACGAAGACATCGCAGCACCGTTCATCAACACAGGTGCTAAGCCTAAGATGGCGATTCTACGTGAGCAGGGTGTTAACTCTCACGTTGAAATGGCAGCAGCATTCGACCGTGCAGGCTTCGAAGCAACTGATATTCACATGAGCGACATCCTAACAGGTCAAGCGGTACTAGAAGAATACAACGGCCTTGTGGCATGTGGTGGCTTCTCTTACGGTGATGTACTAGGTGCTGGTGAAGGTTGGGCGAAGTCGGTTTTGTTTAATGACTCTACTCGTGACCAGTTTGAAAACTTCTTCAAGCGTGAAGATACCTTCTCTCTAGGTGTGTGTAACGGTTGTCAGATGCTGTCGAATCTACGTGAACTTATCCCTGGTGCAGAGTACTGGCCACGTTTCGTTCGCAACGAATCTGAGCGCTTTGAAGCACGTTTCAGCCTAGTAGAAGTTCAGAAGTCAGATTCTGTATTCTTCAACGGCATGGAAGGTTCTCGTATGCCAATCGCTGTTTCTCACGGTGAAGGCCGCGTAGAAGTACGTGATAACGACCACCTAAACGCGATTGAAAACTCAGGTACGGTTGCTCTACGTTACGTTGATAACAACGGTAACCAAACGCAGCAATACCCGAATAACCCGAATGGTTCGCCAAACGCTATCACAGGTTTAACAACGACTGACGGCCGCGTGACAATTATGATGCCTCACCCAGAGCGTGTATTCCGTACGGTTGCAAACTCTTGGTCTCCGGAAGGTTGGGGCGAGAATGGCGCTTGGATGCGTATGTTCCAAAACGCACGTAAGAACGTGGGTTAATTGAAAACGATTTAAACAGTGTTATCGGGACAATAACCACAAGCGCAGATCGAAAGGTCTGCGCTTTTTTTGGTGGTGAGTGTGGTGTAGGGATCACCGTATAGTGGATGTGTGTATAACAAACTTTTGGACAGAAATGAGTTTTGGAAAATCAAACATTAGCAAATGACTAATAACTTCAGGTATGACAAATAACTAAACCTGATAGAAAAACTGCCACCAAAGAGCAAAAGACAAGACCTGACCCTATTGTTTTTTGTACGCAAAAAAACAGCAGTCAGTGATAGGGTTTAATCGCCAAATAAATTCTACGCAAACTACCATTTTCATGCCGGGCTAAATGACATGGTTCAGCATGCACTCCCAAGGGCCTCAAAGGGAAGATTGAGCACCTTCTGCCCATTTGGTCAGCTTTAAATCGTCCAAAATAAGCAGCACGCAAGGCACAACAATTGACGCCAGTAACGTAGCCGAGACTAAGCCAAACGCAATACTGGCAATTAACGGGATCAGAAATTGCGCTTGCGTACTGGTTTCGGTTAACAGTGGAAGCAATCCAGCAAATGTGGTTAACGAGGTGATAAATATCGCTCTAAATCGGTCACGTACCGCCTCTCGACAAGCGTCTATCAAGCGCTCGCCTTGGGCGATATTCTTCTTAATAAAATTGACCAACAGAATGTTATCGTTAACGACGATACCCGCTAAGGTAGCAAAGCCAACCAAGCTTGGAATAGTCAAATCGAACCCCATGCCCAAGTGCCCCCATACCACACCAATCCAGCCCATAGGGATTGCCAGCAGCACAGCAATCGGTTGAGTGTAGCTTTGTAACAGGAACACTAAAATAAGATAAATCCCCACCACGCCAAGAGCAAAGAAGGTCGCCAGCGAGGAGCCCGTATCTGAGCTTTCTTTATCCTGACCTTGCGAGGTGAAGGTGATGTCTGGGAATTTGTGTTGAGTTTGCGAGACAAATTCGCTATTGAACTGCAGCATGATTTCACGCGCATTGGCAACCCGCGTATCGATATTGCCTTGCACAACCACAGTGTTCATCCCATTAATGCGGTGAATTCGCGAGAAGGCTTGTTTTCTGTCAAACGTCGCAACACTTGATAATGGAACTAGGGTTCCATTGCCTGCCGTCACCATCAAGTTATTCAACTCATACAGGCTAGCTTGGTGCGTAAACTCATCCAGTCTCACACTAATATCCACCAGCTCGCCTTGTTGGAAAACCGTCAGATCAGTACTGCCTTTTACCGCGCTGCGCAGCGTTTGAGCAATGTTGGAAGCATTAACTCCCATCACGCCAGCTTCATCTTTAAGGTTAACGTGAAATTCGGTTCTGCCCTCACGCAGATCGGTGGAGAGGTTATAGGCACCGTCAAATCCCTTCAACCATTTCACCAGCGAGCGGCTGACTTGATTGAGCTCTTGTAACGACTCACCCTGAACCCGAATATCAATGCCATTGCCAGCAATGCCCCGTTCTTTATCGGTAAACTTGAGTGAAACCACATCCGCCGTAGGGCCTACTTTTTGTTTCCAATCTTGGATCAGATCTTTAATGCTCTGCTGCCTAAATTGCGCTGGCAATAGATCGGCACTGACGGTTGCCATATGCGGCCCCGACTCATTAGCATCAGCATTTGAGTTGAACATGATCGTGGTGCTCGCGACCAAAGGTTTTGAGCTTGGGTATTTCTCTGCGTATTCTTGGTTGAGTTCATCAAGCGCGTTTGAAACCTTCTCCACCACCGCCTCTGTCTGGCTCAGTAAACTGCCTTGAGGGAGCAAGATACGCGCCTGCAGCACATCACTTTCCAAGGCAGGCATGGCTTTGAATTTCAGCCAACCTGACGAAATGGAAGCGGTTGAAATCATCACCACCATCACCAATATCCCTACTGAAAGATAAGGTGCATTCATCGCCTTGACACTCACTGGCACAAAGAATCTGTCTCTGATGTTTTCAAAACCGGCAATGAACTTGTCCCGTATAGGATTAGAGCGAGATTCAGTATGGCTATGTGCCAAATGAGACGGCAAGATCAAGAAAGCTTCTATCAGACTAACAAGCAAGGTAATCAATAACACGATGGGAATATAGCGTAGTACTTCGCCCATCTTGCCTGTGAGAAACATCAGCGGCCCTATCACCATGATGGTGGTAGCAAACGATGCAATCACACCTGGGAAGACTTGTTTGGTACCTTCAACTGCAGCGTCAAACGCGGGTAGCCCTTGTTGCCTCTTGGCAGCGATGTTTTCTGCAATGATCAACGAGTCGTCCATTAGCAGACCAATCGCGACAATCAGCCCGACCAGCGTCATCATATTCAGGGTATAACCGAGAAGTTGTATCGCAAAAATGGCGCCAAGGAATGAAACCGGCAGCCCCATGGTGACCCAAAAGCTAAAGCGAATATTAAAAAACGCCCACAACATCAAAAATGCCAGTGCTAATCCCTGTGCGCCATTGCTGGTGAGGATTCTCAGACGCTCAATAATATTGGTGCTGGAATCTTGGGTGATGGTTAAAGCGACGCCTTCAGGGGCTCTCGCCTGTTCTTTTTCAACGATGCTGACGATCGCATCTTTGACCGTTAAGGTATCTTGAAATTGCGTTTTGGACACCTGAAGCAAAGCGGCACGCTGACCATTGAACAGGATTTGATTTTCATCGCTAGTGAACTTCTGCTGAATAACGGCAACATCACCGAGGCGAACCTGAGTCCCCGTCTCACTGGATTTAATCACGATATTTTCGAAGTCTCTGACGTTGCTGCCTAAGTGGTCGAAGCGGACGCTGATCTCTTCCAAGTCATTACTAAATACGCCAGCAGGAGTGCTGATACTTTGCTGTTGTACTAGATTGGACAAGTCGGACACACTCAGGCCGTACTGCTGAAACTTCCACTGCGATACGCGAATTTCTATTTCTTGATCCGCAAAACCGCTCACGGTCACCTGAGCGATCAATGGGCTCTCTTTTAACTTGTGCTTAATTTGTTGGGCATAGAGATATAAGTCCCTATCTGACATATTGCCGGTAATCGCGACACTGGCCACCGTTGCCACTCGGTCCAGTTTCGACACCGTGATCTGCTCAACTCGATCCGGAAAATCACTGATGGCGTTAACCTGCTGCTGAATATCGCTGGTTAAAGTGTCAATGTCTTCATCATCGCCGATTTCCACATTGGCGATGACCAAACTCTCTCGGGCATCACAGCTTAACTCTTTAATTCCACTCAGCTTATCGAGAGAATCTTCCAACGGGTAACACACTTCTTCCATCATCTCAAAAGGTGACGCGCCCGGATAAACGATCCGAACCTCAATATTTTTGGTCGGCGTCAACGGAAAAGTGTCTTTCTGCAGTTTGGGCAAGGCAAAAGCCCCTAACAGCAGTACCGCCATCATCAGGACATTGGCGCCAGTGGTGTGCCGAGCAAAAAAAGCGATCATAATTTGCCCTCTTTCTGAATCGCGTTTAGGGCTTTAAATCCGCTCTGCGTATCCAACCAAAGGCCGATTTTCTCATCCGGTTGCGGTTGTAAAGCCATCCCCTCAACGGCGGGTGAAAGTTTACTTAGCACAACCACATCACCGAATTCCACGCCAGATTTGATCACCGCAACCTGCCCTTGGACGAAATCTATCCTGACAGGTTTGCTTTTCAGTTTACCTTCAGAGACAGTGTAAACTTTACCATCATGGATGGCGTTTATCGGTAGCAAGACTTGTTGCTCCATCATTGGTGCTTTAATCGTGACTTTAACGAAAGTCCCACGAATAAGTGGTGGCTTCTCCCCGGGAATGGCTTGCTGATAGGGCTGATTTACTTGTGCAACCAGGCTTTGGCTTTGAGTCTGAGCATCGATTTCACCGCCGGAGCGGCTGATCTCGGCAGGCCAAGTAATTACTTTATCGCCTGCTTGGAGCTCGACTGTCGCGCTCAAGTTGCTATGAACATCTTCGTCAAGCGAGTCAAAGCGATTGGAATTTCTTAGCGGACGCATTTTACCAAGCGGAAACTGCGCGCGAACCTCAACGGCATCGATGTCATCCGCTTTGAGCAGCAATTCCCCCTTGTTGACATACTCGGCGAGTCCAACCAAGGTTTCGACAATGCGAATATCAAATGGGGCTTTAATTACGGTTTGTTCGAGATCTCGGTTTGCAAGTGCTAGTTCCGTTTGCAAAACCTTTTGCTGCGCTTGATTAATTGCCAGTTGGTTTTTCTGTGTCTGGAGCTGTTGCTGGCTGCTGAGCAAGTCTTTGGTCGCGCGGTCTTTCTCTGTTTTGGAGATATGCCCGGTTTCACTCAATTTGATTGAGCGGGCATATTCTGACTGTTGTACCTCAAACTCTTTCTCTGCAATCTTGAGCGAATCGATAATGGTCTGATTCGTTAGCATTAGCACTTCAAGCTCAGCTTGCAAACGGGCAATAGTAAGTTGATAAGCGGTGGGGTCAATTCTAAGGAGTTCGCTGTCTTTGCGGATAATAGCGCCCGTTTTGTATTGCTCAGAAACCCACACAACCGCGCCGTCAAGTTCAGACTGTGCCTGCCAGTCTTGAACAGACTCGGTATGTCCATATCCGATGGCAGAAGGTTGGATATTTCGCGGCTCGACTTTCAACACCCGAACCACCTTTTTAGCAGCCGTATTACTCGCATTAGGCGGTTCAGCCTTCATCCCTGGTGCGATCACCAATAACGCGATGCCCAACAAAACAGGAGGAACAAACAGAGCCCTTTGTAACCAGCTATACCTAGTCATAGCGATTCCCTTACTATATATTAGCTTTTCCTTAAGCAAAAGGTAGCACACCAACATAAGCGGATTTGCTTCCTTGATCTCAAAATAAGTCAGGCCTCACAAATGGAGGCCTGATTGAATTGAGCTACTGATTGTTTTTGCCTTTGCCCATGGTATTTTTGGGGTTCACCATGCCTTGATGAGCATTAAACTCTTGTTGAGAGATAGCGCGATCCGCGTTGCTATCTAACGAAGCAAAACTGTGGCTTTGATTGATATTTTTCAACGTACGTCCCTCTTCTGCTCGCTGGGCAATACGTTCTGAGCGTGCTTGATTGAACTCGGCTTCGGTTATCTTGCCATCACCATCGAGATCAAACTGTGAAAATACTGGGCGTGACATATTGTTATTCATGCCTTTATTCATTCCACCAGCCATTGCTCCGAAGGCAATAACGATACCGAGTAACGCGATTATCGTGCTTTTGATTTTCATGACGTTTTCCTTCTCTTTGTTTCACTACTTAAGAATATACTAATGTAAGTAAGATAACGTCATGTGATGTAAAGGTATGTAAAGATGGCTAAGTAGATATCAATTATGTTCTTATCGGTTTGTAAGCGCAGCGCAACAGAAATTATGAAACTTCTGCCGCTAGTACTCTGGTAAGAGTACAGGCATAGCTATGTCCAAATGGTTTTCAAATTATCCCAAACTTTCAGCCACCGAAACCGAAAAGCCAATGATATAAAATCCCTAGTTTCGAAAAATATGGCGATTTTTAGACATTCAGAGTGTTTTCGAACTTTTGCCCAGCAGTTTGCCTTGCAAATATCCAACAGACAAGGGATTACTTTTAGTAGGGCAAATACATGTTAACATTCTGTTAACTCTGACTGGTAATGGGGCAATAATGATTCCCAGAACATACAAAAAAGCCGCTGGATTGAACCCCAGCGGCTTATTATTGGTTCATCGCGGATTAGCGGGAACTAAAAACAAAAACGGTAGTAAGTGATATGGT
>NZ_JBFSUR010000011.1:0-137036 GCF_041467535.1 Vibrio sp. 10N.247.311.47 | reverse complement strand
CTCGTATCTCGTATCTCGTATCTCGTATCTCGTATCTCGTATCTCGTATCTCGTAGAAGCATAAGAAAGCCCCAACACGAATGTCGAGGCTAAAGTATCTTTATTTATGTTCTAGCTGAGTATCCGCTGCGTGCTACTCTTCGTTGTTTTCAGCAAACTTAGATGGTGACATGCCAAAGTGGTGCTTAAACCTTTGACTGAAATAGGAAGGGTCATTGAACCCCGAATCAAACGCCACATCAGAGATCTTCTCTCCAGCGAGTAAGCGCTCACACGCATGCTCTAGACGTACTTCATTCAAGTGCTCTTTGAAGGTCTTGTTGTAAGCCGATTTAAAGCGTCTCTGTAAGCTTCTCTCAGACATAAACAAATACTTAGCGGCAGTTGCAGTACTGAACTCGGCATCAGCGTAGTTTTCACTCACAAGCTGCGACACTCTGTTCTTCCACTCTTGTTCCGCTGTCAGTTTTTGTTGCTCTGGTGTTGAGGCGGCAAGCTTAATGGTTTCAATCTGTTCAATTGTGCTGGCTTCGAGATTGTCGAGTACTTGATACTCAATTGGCCACGAAAGCTGAACCTTATTTTGAGACTCCGAAACAAAGGCATTAAGCTCGCCACCGCTCTGATTCATCAATAGCGGCAGCTTTTCGATGTTAAGGTCGGTCGACTTTCCGGTATTGTCACCCATGCTTGATGCCAGCTTAGGGAAAGGCATGCCATGATCTCGAATGGTTACAACAAGATGCTCCTTAACCTCTTCAACCAGAACCACCATACTCTGCGACTTAAAGTTTCTCTTGATGATGCTCCCGACCAAGCTATTGAAGATAATATCGAGATTAAAATACAGCAACGAGACATATCGTTGTTTTGTTTCGACTTTAATATCCAGTTCAATACCGGCTTTGGTTAAGTCATCCTGCCAAGCTTTGAGTACCACCTCTAAGATTAAAATTATATCGTAACAAACTTGCCCTTCTCCTTGAGGCGTATTACTCAATTGAGCTAAGCCATTTTTCAAGGTTAGAATCGGCGACTTCCCGAGCTCGTCATTCCAATTCGGGAGCATCGCAGCAATATGATTCACTTCAGAAGAGAGTTCATTGGCAGTGTGAGACACAAGCGCATTCTTCACGGATAGCTGCTTTTTAAGCTGTTGATTAGTGGCGAGTAATATCCGGCTTTGGTGCCTCAATTGGTCTGTCTTCAGTGCAACTTGCGCTTTTAAGTGCCGGTTGGCAAAAGTGACATAACGCGAACGCCAAAAGACTAAGATAGTCACAACGCCAATCAGTAATATCAGAGAGCTTGCTGCAGCCCAATTGGTCAGATACCAAGGCTCCGCAATCGAGAAGCTTTGATTGGTTGACACAAAGCGATAATGGGAGCCTTTAACCGGCTTCACTTCAAGTGTGTAATCCCCTGGAAGAAGATGATCGAGCGTTAACAAGCCCCCTTCAAACTCACTCCAAGGTTCATCGTCGCTCAGTCGGTATTCCATCGCAGGTGCGAACGTTGCTGGTAAGATACCTAGCTTAAACCCCATCGATGAACCATAAGGAATCTCATCCAGCTCTGCCGTTTTCCCGCCAAGTGATACCGTTTGTTGGTCGACACTTATCTTACTCAACAAGGCACGGCTATGAGGTGTAGTTGATACCAGTAACTCGTTAGATAACGCGCTGACTACACCATACTTTGAGCCGAAAACAAGCCTCGAAGGTTGGCTATCTTGACTGTAAAAAAGAGCACACGCTCCTGCCGCCAGTTCATTGGTGATCAAACCAAATGGCGAACCTATGTGTTTATGCAGTTGCCCATCCAATCCGTAATAACTGATGCCTTTCGAAGAGCCTAACCAAACACCATTGTCATCGCTTATCAGGCAGTTGGGGCTAATATTGTCTTCAACAAGAGTGATTTCTTGAATAATAGAGCTGTCATCCGGGATTCGATACACGCCATAACTGCTCGCAAACCACTGCGCTCCATCCTTCGCTTTTTCAATATCGACGACTTTGCCAAACCGTTCGCTGGAACGACTAAAGCTAATTCGTTTATCAATGAACGAGTAGAAGCCATGATCCGTTCCTATATAGATGCGACCTAGCAAGCCTACATTGAGAGCGGTGATCTTCGCAGGCAAGAACTTGTCGACTAACCAGTCAGTGCCATAACTCGTCAGTTTCATGGTTTCGATAGATAACGAATAGAGGTTTTGCCCAGAGGTCATCCAAAGAACGTTATCGGCTTGAAGCGCAAGGTTTTCAACACGCACTCCCTCAATTGGCCTTGGTAAATCAAGGGCTTCGGGTTGTAGTGTTTCCGTATTTAGACTGATGATACCTTGTTCGGTCGCCAACCAAATGGAAGAGCCAAAGATCTCAAAATCATTAACAGGGTTAGAGTAAACACGAATTGGGTTCTCTTCACTTTCAGAATCAACCAAGTAGAGCCCCATTGAAGACGCGACCCAAGATAACTGGTCACTGACAGGCAGTACTTTATTGATCACCACACTACTCGAATGCATGCCCATTCCAGTTAGGGGTGTTCTCGAGAAGGTTTTGCTGAACAGTGAGAAGTATCGGATACCGTTGTTTGTCGCAACCCACAAACCACCAGCATGATCGTTTATCAACGAATATATTTTCTCACCCGGTAACGAGAAGTCTTGACTAGCGGCTTGTTCGAATCGAGTAATTTGTCCCGTAATAAAGTTGTAGCTAATAAGGCCGTGCTCTGTACCAATCCAATACTGGTCCGAAGTTTCGGCCAACGAGAGAACATGCGACCCTTTAACGATGGTCTCTTTGTCTGGGTTCGCGAGATCAACAATCACAGCACCATTTAAAGTACCGATCACTAACTCACGTCGAGCATTCGAAAAATAAACCGTCTCAATATGGTTTTTGTCTGATGCGGTGACATGGGTAAACTCTTGATTCTCTGAAAGGTAAACGCCAGAACTGGTCGCTAGCACCCACTTTGATAGTACCCACTCAGCGTCGTTAATCGCAATGTCACTGCTGTTATTGTATCGGTACAGTTTAAGTAGAGAGTAGGTGTTGAATTCTAAAGATTGAGTGTTGTAGGTATAGAAATTACTGCCGTCAGTAACCCAAATATAATCGCCTGATGCACCGATATTCGCTATTTCAGCGCCGGGACTTAGGCTAAACGCCAATTCGTTGCCAATTCCAGGGTTATGTCGATAGACCTCATTGTCGAAAAATGTCCAAAACTCATCGTTCAGAAAGGCGACTCTTTCCGAAGAAAATTGCAGTAAGCTTCCCTTGCGAGGGAATAGAGTTCGACCATCGTAAAAGAGTACTTTTCCATGCACATCATGAACCCAGAGCCCACCTCCGGCACCTAAATACAAGTTTTTAGCCGCAAGGAAATTCCCTTGCGCTTGAGCGGGCAAAGGATAGAAAACGGAGGGCGAGGTATTTACCGCTAGAACGCTAAATGAAATGCTCATTAACATGAACATTTTGAAGATAATTCGATACAACTCTTAATCCTGAACAGCAACAACACATGAAATTTTGGGTACCACAACGTCTTATCGTTGCTAAACCAAAAACTGAGTTTTTTTGTGCTTATTATTATCTTTCCATTTTAGCGGAAATTAGAAAAGGAGAAAGGAGGTTTGTTATTTGTTAGGAGGTTTTATCTTAGCGGTCACGAAAATGCCGCAAAAAGCGGCATGATTCATAAATTAACGAGAGCAAAGTAGAGTAAAGAATACTCGTTTATGACTTACTTCTCGTCTAAGCAACTTGTATAGCTATCTGTAAGTTGCTGAAGAAAATCGAAATAGCTTCCACTCTTCACTTCAACTGTTGAACCGATAGGGTCAAGCTGACCTTGTTTTGCGTTACTTCCGCGCGTCACTGATTCAATCACAGCAGGAGTGAATTGAGGCTCAGAAAACACACATTGAACGTTTTCACGTACTATCGTTTTCTTAATAGCGATCAGGCTTTTTGCACCCGGCTTACGCTCTGGGCTCACCGTAAAGTGACCTAAGTTATTTAGCTCAAACTCTTGCTCAAAGTAACCATACGCGTCATGAAAAACGTAGTAACCTTTGTCTTTCACGGGTGCAAGTTGCTCTCGAATAGACTGTTGCTTCTCTTTCAATGCAATCAGGAATGAATCGAGATTCTCTTGGTACGCCATTGCGTTGTCTGGATCAGATTCAATCAACTTAGCTGAGATGTATTTTGCAGCTACTTCAACTTGCTCGATACCTAACCAAAAATGCGGGTCATGGCTACCGTGGTGGTGCCCTTCATGTGCATCGTGGTCATGCTCTTCGTGTCCGTACTCTCGCAAGTTGATTCCGGGAATATCACTGATCTTGATAACATTTTCTTTTGAACCAATCACCTTAGTCAGAAAGGCTTCTAGGTCAGGGCCGAACCAGATGACCATATCGGCACTATGAACTTTTTTGACATCCGATGGCTTAAGCGCATAATCATGCGGCGAAGCATTGCTGTTCATCAACACATCCGGCTCACTAACGCCTTGCGTTAATTCTGTCACAATCATTTGAATTGGTTTAAAGCTTGTTAGAATAGTATTGGCACTTGCGACACTTGGCGCTAAAAGCAAAGTAGCAAGTATAAAAGATGAACGTGACATAATCCCTCGATAATAGAAAAGTAGCTTAGGCTTGAGGTAAATGTTACATTATAACATTAGCGAATTGCAAATGAGTTCTATTCATGGATAACTTAATCCAACTAGATTCTGTGAGCGTCGAATTTGACGGTCGAAAAGTTCTAGACAACATCTCTCTAAATTTAGAGCGCGGCAGAATCACCACCCTGATTGGGCCAAACGGTGCAGGAAAGTCGACATTAGTAAAAGTGGTACTGGGTTTACAGACCAAATTTTCAGGCACAATAACAAAAGCTAAAAAACTGAAAATTGGCTATGTACCACAAAAATTAAAGCTCAATGATTCCCTACCGCTCAACGTAGAGCGTTTTCTAAAACTCACTGGCAATTTCAGTCAGCAAGAGATCCTTGAAGCATTGAAGCTTGTTGGTGCTGAACATCTGCAGAAGAGTAACATGCACCAGCTATCTGGCGGAGAAAACCAACGTGTGCTCATTGCTCGTTCATTGCTAAGAAGACCAGATCTACTGGTTCTCGATGAACCGGCTCAAGGCGTCGACGTTCAAGGGCAAATAGACCTGTATGACTTGATTGACACCATTCGCCACCGCTTTGGTTGTGCCGTATTTATGGTTTCACACGATCTGCATTTAGTGATGGCAAAAACAGACGATGTTATCTGTTTACACCACCACATCTGTTGCTCAGGCGCACCTGCAGACATCAAACACCATCCTTCGTATATTGCGCTCTTTGGCACCGCGACCCAAGAGACGCTAGCGTTTTATCATCACCAACACGAACATCACCATCATGATCTCGCAGGCCAGCCTGTCGAAGGCGACGTGCATGAATGTTCAAACCATAAACACGGACACCACTAATGCTTGAGTTTCTTCTTCCCTCTATTTTGGCGGGTTTGGGTATTGCACTAATTGCAGGCCCACTAGGTTCATTCGTGGTGTGGCGTAAGATGGCTTACTTTGGTGACACGCTTGCTCACGCTTCTTTGATGGGCTTAGCACTTGGCTTTCTGTTCAACATTAACTTGTATTTCGCGCTGCTGATTTGTTGTTTGATGCTGGCCGTGTTGCTAGTGACTTTACAAAAACAAAAGCTGGTCGCGACCGATACCCTACTCGGTATTTTGGCGCACAGTGCGCTATCACTTGGTTTGGTTGCTGTCAGTTTCTTAGATAACGTTCGTGTTGACCTAATGAGCTACCTATTTGGTGACTTGCTGGCAGTATCTCCAACGGATTTAGTGTTCATCTATGCGGGTGCTGCTGTGATTGGATTAGTACTTGCTATCTTTTGGCGACCACTACTATCAACGACGGTTAACGAAGATCTCGCGGCGGTTGATGGCATCAACATTGATTTAATGCGTCTGATTCTGATGCTATTGGTCGGTATCGTGATTGCTGTCGGTATGAAGTTTGTTGGTGCGTTAATCATGACATCGCTACTGATTATTCCTGCAGCAACGGCAAGGAAATTCTCGAGCACACCTGAGCAGATGGCCTTCCTTGCATCAATTATTGGCTCTATCGCTGTATTCGGTGGATTAAGCTTGTCTTGGTTCTATGATACGCCTGCTGGCCCGTCTGTGGTTATCAGTGCGGCAGCAATGTTTATGCTATCTCAAATGGTTAGAAGTCGAGCTTAGCACTTAGCAGTACGATCTCGTATCTCGAAAACATAAAAAAAGGCTTGGTCAGTGACCAAGCCTTTTTAATATCGTTTCAATTAACTTCTATCTCAATCGATAAAAGCCAGCTGATTACCAACCCGTGATTTCACGTAGGCCTTTACCGATGTCAGCAAGAGACTTAACAGTCTTAACGCCTGCTGCTTCTAGTGCTGCGAATTTATCTTCAGCAGTACCTTTACCGCCAGAGATGATTGCGCCTGCGTGGCCCATACGCTTGCCCGGAGGAGCAGTAACACCAGCGATGTAAGATACAACTGGCTTAGTTACGTTTGCTTTGATGAACTCAGCCGCTTCTTCTTCCGCAGTACCACCGATTTCACCAATCATTACGATTGCTTCAGTTTCTGGGTCTTCTTGGAAAAGTTTTAGGATATCAATGAAGTTTGAACCTGGGATAGGGTCACCACCGATACCAACACATGTAGACTGACCAAAGCCTTCATCTGTTGTTTGCTTAACTGCTTCGTACGTCAGAGTACCGCTGCGAGATACTATGCCTACTTTACCCTTCTTGTGGATGTGACCAGGCATGATACCAATCTTACACTCGTCTGGAGTGATAAGACCTGGACAGTTAGGACCGATCATGCGAACGCCAGTTTCTTCTAGCTTCACTTTAACGTCGATCATATCTGTTGTAGGGATACCTTCAGTGATCGTTACGATCAGTTCGATACCTGCATCAATCGCTTCTAGGATTGCATCTTTACAGAAAGGAGCTGGTACGTAGATAACTGTTGCTGTTGCGCCAGTTACTTCTACCGCTTCACGTACTGTGTTGAATACTGGAAGGCCTAGGTGAGTTTGACCACCTTTACCAGGTGAAACACCACCAACCATTTGCGTACCGTATGCGATAGCTTGGTCTGAGTGGAATGTACCTTGACCGCCAGTGAAACCCTGACAGATTACTTTAGTGTCTTTGTTAATTAATACAGACATTATTTAGCCTCCGCAGCAGCAACAACTTTCTGAGCAGCATCTGTTAGAGATTCAGCTGCAATGATATCAACATCAGAATTAGCAAGTACTTCGCGACCTAGGTCTGCGTTTGTACCTTCTAGACGAACAACTACAGGAACTGTTACGCCGACTTCTTTAACTGCACCGATAATACCTTCAGCGATCATGTCACAACGAACGATGCCACCGAAAATGTTTACGAGTACTGCTTTAACATTGTCATCAGAAAGGATGATCTTGAATGCTTCAGCTACACGCTCTTTAGTCGCGCCGCCGCCTACATCAAGGAAGTTTGCTGGCTTGCCGCCGTGTAGGTTTACGATATCCATCGTACCCATCGCAAGGCCTGCACCGTTAACCATACAGCCAACGTTGCCATCTAGTGCTACGTAGTTCAGTTCCCACTGTGCTGCGTGTGCTTCGCGCTCATCTTCTTGAGATGGATCGTGCATTTCACGTAGTTTAGGCTGACGGTACATCGCGTTTGAGTCGATGTTGATCTTACCGTCTAGACAAAGCAGGTTGCCTTCGCCAGTAATGACAAGCGGGTTGATTTCTAGTAGAGCTAGGTCGTACTGAGAGAACATTTTGCCAAGACCCATGAAGATCTTAACGAACTGTTTGATTTGATCGCCAACTAGACCAAGTTTGAACGCAAGTTCACGGCCTTGGTAAGCTTGAGGGCCTACTAGAGGATCGATCGCTGATTGGTGAATCAACTCTGGAGTTTCTTCAGCGATTTTCTCAATGTCCACACCGCCTTCAGTTGACGCCATGAATACAATTTTACGCGTTGCGCGGTCAACAACAGCACCTAGGTAAAGTTCGTTAGCAATGTTTGATGCTTCTTCAACTAGGATCTTTGTTACAGGCTGACCATTAGCGTCTGTTTGGTAAGTCACTAGGTTTTTACCTAGCCACTTTTGTGCAAACTCTTTAACGCCTTCTTTGGTGTCATGTAGCTCTACGCCGCCCGCTTTACCGCGGCCACCAGCATGTACTTGACACTTAACGACTTTCTTGGCTGTACTGATACGACCTGCAGCTTCGAAAGCTTCTTGTGCAGTATCACATGCGAAACCTTCTGGTACAGGCAAACCGAATTCTGCAAACAGCTGTTTGGCTTGGTATTCATGCAAATTCATTTTGATATTCCGTTTATTTTCCCTTAAGGGATTATTATTTCCATAACGACACAGTTTCCTGTGTTACGTCTGTAGGGTCTTCTCAAAACAACTGCTGTCCATTTTCTAATGGCTTTACAGTTCAATTGAAGGCCAGACGTTGAGCAGCCTAGCCTTTGAAACTTTTTACGTCTAGCTAACGGGGTTAACTAGACGTTTTAGCGATACTAAACGTCTAATAGCAGACGTGCAGGATCTTCTAGAAGCTCTTTGATGGTCACTAGGAAGCCAACTGATTCACGGCCATCGATTAGACGGTGGTCGTAAGAAAGCGCTAGGTACATCATTGGTAGAATCTCTACCTTGCCATCAACAGCCATTGGACGGTCTTGGATTTTGTGCATACCCAAAATTGCCGCTTGAGGTGGGTTGATGATTGGCGTAGACATTAGAGAACCAAATACACCACCGTTTGTGATAGTGAAGTTACCACCCATCAGTTCATCAACCGTTAGCTTGCCGTCACGGCCTTTGATTGCTAGCTCTTTGATGCCTTTTTCGATATCAGCGAAACCTAGTGTGTCACAGTCTTTAAGTACTGGAGTCACTAGACCACGTGGCGTAGATACCGCCATGCTGATGTCGAAGTAGTTGTGGTAAACGATATCTGTACCATCAATAGAAGCGTTCACTTCTGGGAAACGTTTTAGCGCTTCTGTTACTGCTTTCACGTAGAAAGACATGAAGCCAAGACGCGTGTCGTGACGCTTCTCGAATTGGTCTTTGTACTGCTTACGAAGGTCCATGATTGGCTTCATGTTCACTTCGTTGAAAGTAGTCAGCATTGCTGTGCTGTTTTTCGCTTCTAGAAGACGGTTTGCAACTGTCTTACGTAGGCGAGTCATAGGCACGCGTTTTTGGCTGCGAGCCGCTGCTGGCGCTTCAACTGCTGGTGCAGATGCTGCTGCCGGAGCCGCTTTCGCTGCTGCTAGGTGTGCGTCGATGTCTTCACGAGTAATACGACCACCAACACCAGTGCCTTTAACGTCAGCTGGTTGTAGGTTGTGCTCAGCAAGCAGGCGACGAACAGCTGGGCTTAGCGCGTCGTTGTTCTCTTCTGTTAGCGCAGCTTTATGGCGCTTATCAGGAGATGCTTCTGTATCTTCAGTGGTGTCTTTCGTTGGTTCACCAGCGACAGCACCCGGCTTGATTTTAGCCAGAAGCTGCTTAGAAAGTACCGTAGCACCCTCTTCTTCGATGATAGCTTCCAGAACACCCGCTTCAGGAGCCGGTACTTCTAGAACTACTTTATCTGTTTCGATATCTACAATGACTTCATCACGTGCAACCGCTTCGCCCGGTTTTTTGTGCCAAGTAGCAACTGTTGCATCAGCCACAGATTCAGGTAAATCTGGAACCAGAATTTCAATTGTCATGTGCGTATTTTCCTTTTACTTCTAGTTCTTAAGTAGGGTCAAAGCGTCGTCAACTAACGCTTTTTGTTGTTTCAAGTGTACTGACATATAGCCAACAGCTGGTGATGCTGATGCAGGACGACCTGCGTATTGAATATCAGCACCTACTGGGATAGCAGCTCGGAAATTATGTTGGCTACTGTACCAAGCACCTTGGTTTTGTGGCTCTTCTTGACACCAAACGTAATCGACTACATTTGTGTATTGTGCGATGGCAGCTCTCACATCCTCATAAGGGAACGGGTAAAGTTGCTCAATACGTACAATAGCGACATCGTCTTGCTCGTTCTTACGTCTTTGGTCAAGCAGGTCAAAGTAAACCTTACCTGAACAGAACACGACGCGTTTTACGTTCTCAGGCGCCAGGTCATCAATTTCTGCGATAGCTGGTTGGAACGTGCCTTCTGCCAAATCTTCAAGAGAAGAAGTACACAGAGGGTGACGAAGCAATGACTTAGGTGACATTACAATCAGTGGACGACGCATTGGTCGAACAACCTGACGGCGAATCATGTGGTAAACCTGAGCTGGTGTTGAAGGAACAACAACCTGCATGTTTTGTTCAGCACATAACTGAAGGTAACGCTCAAGACGTGCAGAAGAGTGCTCCGGGCCTTGGCCTTCATAACCGTGAGGAAGCAGCATAGTTAGACCACATAGACGTGCCCACTTTTGCTCACCTGATGAAATGAATTGGTCGATAACAACTTGTGCACCGTTTGCGAAGTCACCAAATTGAGCTTCCCAAAGGGTTAGACCGCTTGGCTCTGCTGTCGCGTAACCATACTCAAATGCGAGTACCGCTTCTTCAGATAACACAGAGTCAAACACTTGGAATGGCCCTTGTTTATCATGAATGTTCGCAAGAGGAACATACGTGCTTGCATCTGATTGATTGTGCAGTACTGAGTGACGGTGGAAGAACGTACCACGACCTGAATCTTGGCCTGAGATACGAATACGCTTACCGTCGTCAACAAGTGTTGCGTATGCCAGAGTTTCAGCCATACCCCAATCGACTTGTTTCTCACCATTCACCATGGCAGTACGATCGTTGTACAGTTTATTTACTCGGCTTTGCAGCTTGTGGCTGTCCGGGTATTGACAAAGTTTGGTACCAAGCTCTTTCAGGCGCTCGATATCAATCTTGTTATCCCACTCGATGTTCCAGTCGTGACCTAGGTAAGGAGACCAGTCTACTGAGTGAAGTGCCATTGGACGCCACTCTTTAACCACAACTTCACCGTGATCAAGTGCATCACGATATTCGTTAACTAGCTGAGTTGCTGTATCAATACCAAACTCACCGCGCTCCATTAGCACGTCAGCGTAAAGCTTACGTGGTGTTGGGTGCTTCTTGATTTTTTGGTACATCAAAGGCTGTGTTGCATTCGGCTCATCGGCTTCATTGTGACCGTGGCGACGGTAACAAACCAAATCAATAACAACATCACGCTTAAACGTATTACGGTAATCCAATGCAAGACGCGCAACAAACGCAACCGCTTCTGGATCATCAGAGTTAACGTGGAAAATCGGAGCCTGAACCATCTTCGCGATATCGGTACAGTACATCGTAGAGCGTGTATCGCGAGGGTTAGACGTTGTAAAACCAACTTGGTTGTTTACAACGATACGAACCGTACCACCTACACAGAAACCACGAGCTTGAGACATGTTAAACGTCTCTTGTACTACACCCTGACCAGCGATAGCTGAGTCACCGTGGATAGTAATTGGAAGTACACGGCTACCATCATTATCACCAAGGCGATCTTGACGTGCACGTACTGAACCGATAACTACCGGGTTTACGATTTCTAAGTGAGATGGGTTAAATGCTAGTGCTAAGTGAACGTTGCCGCCTGGCGTTGCGAAGTCCGCAGAGAAGCCTTGGTGGTATTTCACATCACCAGTACCCCACGTGTCATCGTGCTTGCCCGCAAACTCGTCAAACAGGTCTTGTGGCTTTTTACCAAGCACGTTGACCAACATGTTTAGACGACCACGGTGAGCCATACCAACAACAACTTCACGCATGCCTTGTCCGCCAGCATGACGAATAATTTCTTTCGTCATTGGGATAAGAGCATCACCACCTTCCAACGAGAAGCGTTTTGCGCCTGGGAATTTCGCACCAAGATAGCGCTCAAGACCTTCAGCAGCAGTTAGCTCTTCTAGGAAAGCTTGCTTTTCTTCTTTGTTGAAAGAGGGTTGACCAGATACAGACTCTAAACGTTGTTGGATCCAACGCTTTTGCTCTGTATTTGTCATGTGCATGTATTCAGCACCAATAGAGCCACAATACGTTTGCTTTAGAGATTTGTAGAGATCTTTAAGCACCATCGTCTCTTGGCCAATGGCGTAAGAGCCGACGTTGAACGTCTCATTGAGGTCATCTTCGGTAAGAGTGTGGAAAGAAGGGTCCAGTTCATCAACTGTCGCTCTTTTCCATAAACCTAGGGGGTCTAGATTTGCTGCTTGATGCCCTCGGAATCGATAGGCATTAATAAGTTGCAGAACCTTTACTTGTTTCGCATCGACATCTGGATCACTAACTTGGACACTGTAATGCTTTGTTTCTTGAGCGAGTCGACGGAAGTATTCACGAACACGAGAGTGTGGTTGTTCCACTGTCTCTGAAGCTTGCACAGGCAGTTCTTCAAAAACACTTCTCCATTCGTCACTTACCGAATCTGGGTCACTTAGATACAGTTCATAGAGTTCTTCTACGTACGTTGCATTGGCGCCAGCCAAGTGTGAAGACTCGAGCCATGCCTTCATCACGCCGTTGTGCATATTTTCCCTTAACCAGTAGTTTTCACGTTTGCTGCGGTCTATGCCGAGCTATTAAAAGGCCGCCCCAAAACTTCTAGGGCGGCAATTTTTATATAACTTAAACCGAACGATTCACTAGCATGGTCTTGATGTGACCAATCGCTTTCGTCGGATTTAATCCCTTAGGACAAACACTTACACAATTCATGATGCCATGGCAACGAAAAACGCTAAATGCATCATCAAGATCGGACAAACGTTCGTCTGTCGCTGTATCTCGGCTATCAATTAGCCAACGGTACGCTGCAAGCAGGCCTGCTGGTCCGATGAATTTGTCAGGGTTCCACCAGAATGATGGGCATGACGTTGTACAACATGCACACATGATACATTCGTACAATCCATCTAAATGAGCACGCTCATCAGGGCTTTGTAAGTTTTCACGAGCCGGTGGCACATTGCCATCAGACACTAAGAATGGCTTCACTTTTTCGTAGTTATCGTAGAACTGAGTCATGTCTACAATCAGGTCACGAACAACGGGTAAGCCAGGCAGTGGGCGAATCACAATCTTGTCTTGGCCCGAAAGCGCAGACAATGGCGTGATACACGCTAGGCCATTTTTACCGTTCATGTTCAAACCATCCGAGCCACATACACCTTCACGGCATGAGCGACGGAATGAGATTGTTGGATCTTGCTCTTTCAACAGAATAAGCGCATCCAAAAGCATCATGTCTGAACCTTCATCCACTTCTAGAGTGTATTCCTTCATATAAGGTTTCTGGTCGACATCTGGATTGTAACGATATAAAGAGAAATTCAGTTTCATGGTCATATCTCCTTAGTACGTACGTGCTTTTGGTGGGAACGCTTCACGATGGATAGGTTCCATGTTTACACCACGCTTAGTCATGCTCTCTGACTCTGGGTTGTAAAGTGAGTGGCATAGCCATTGCTCATCATCACGGTCAGGGAAATCGAATCGAGCGTGTGCGCCACGGCTCTCTGTACGGAAATTTGCAGCAACAGCCGTTGCGAATGCCGTTTCCATCAAGTTTTCAAGCTCTAGACACTCGATACGTTGAGTGTTGAACTCTGTAGACTTATCAGATAGGTGTGCATTTTTCAGACGCTCGCGAATCGCTTTTAGCTCTTCTAGGCCTTCAGCCATTGCTTTGCCTTCACGGAATACTGAGAAGTTGTTCTGCATACATTGCTGAAGATCTTTACGGATTTGCGCTGGATCTTCGCCGTCTGTGCTGTTTTCCCAACGGTTGTAACGCTCTAGTGAACGCTCAATGTCAGCTTCAGTTGCAGGTTTCGCTTCGTCTTGCTTCTTCAGTGTCTCACCTAGGTGTAGACCTGTCGCACGACCAAATACCACTAAATCAAGCAGTGAGTTACCACCTAGACGGTTGGCACCATGTACTGATACTGATGCGATTTCACCACAAGCAAAGAGACCTTGGATTTCAACATCGTTGCCGTCTTCGGTTTGCTTAATAGCTTGACCAGAAACTTGTGTTGGAACACCACCCATCATGTAGTGACATGTCGGGATTACTGGGATTGGCTCTTTCACTGGATCAACGTGAGCAAAGGTACGAGAAAGTTCACATACACCAGGAAGACGAGATTCAAGTGTCTCTTTACCTAGATGATCAAGCTTAAGCTTGATGTGTGGACCCCAAGGGCCATCGCAACCGCGACCTTCACGAATTTCAACCATCATTGAACGAGCAACAACATCACGACCCGCTAAGTCTTTAGCGTTTGGTGCGTAACGTTCCATGAAGCGTTCGCCGTCTTTATTGAGAAGGTAACCACCTTCACCACGACAACCTTCCGTTACCAATACACCTGCACCAGCGATACCCGTCGGGTGGAACTGCCACATTTCGATGTCTTGCATAGGAACGCCAGCACGAATCGCCATACCAACACCGTCACCAGTGTTAATGTGTGCATTGGTTGTTGATGCGTAGATACGACCAGCACCACCAGTCGCAAGGATTGTTGCCTTCGCTTTGAAGTAGCAAACCTCGCCCGTTTCCATACAAAGCGCGGTAGTACCTAAAATTGCACCATCTTCGTTTTTAACAAGATCCAGTGCATACCACTCAGAGAAAACCGTCGTTTTGTGTTTAATGTTTTGTTGGTAAAGCGTATGAAGCAGTGCGTGACCAGTACGGTCGGCTGCAGCTGCGGTACGAGCCGCTTGCTCACCACCAAAGTTTTTAGATTGACCACCGAAAGGACGCTGGTAAATAGTACCGTTCTCAAAACGAGAGAAAGGCAGGCCCATTTTTTCGAGTTCGATTACCGACTCAGGACCGTTTTTACACATGTATTCGATAGCGTCTTGGTCACCGATGTAATCAGAACCTTTTACTGTGTCATACATATGTTGTTCCCAATGGTCTTCATGCGCGTTACCAAGAGCAACAGTGATGCCGCCTTGCGCTGAAACCGTATGAGAACGAGTAGGGAAAACTTTAGAAAGCAATGCACAAGAAAGGCCTTGCTCAGAAATTTGCAGTGCGGCACGCATACCTGCACCACCAGCGCCGATAACTACGGCATCAAACTCACGAACAGGAATAGTCACTTACGCACCCCACAAAATAAACAGACCAGAGAAGAAATATCCAAGAAGAACTGCAACAACACCGACTTGAAGACCAACACGCAGTTTTGCGCATTTGATGTAGTCAGTTAGTACTTGCCATAGGCCGATCCACGCGTGAACCAAAACAGAAGTAAGCGCTAACATGGTGAAGACTTTAGTGAAGGTTCCACCAAAGAATTGCGTCCAAGATGCGTAAGAGATATCACCAGAGAAAGCACAGAAGCTAACTAGGTAGATAGTGTAAAGCGTCATAATGATGGCAGTTGCACGAATCAATAGATAATCGTGGACACCATTACGACCAAAAGTAGAAACGTTGTTTACCATACTAAGATCCCCGCTAGTAGAGACAATACCGCTGTTGCTGCGAATGCAACCTTAGCGCTCTTAGCGCCAGATTCCAGCTCTTCAAAGTGACCAAGGTCCATAAGAAGGTGACGAATACCACCAGCAATGTGGTAAGCCAAAGCGGTTAAAATGCCCCACAGAATAAACTTCACGAAGAAACCATCGACAATGTCGCTAGCTTCGGCAAAGCCTACTGGGGATGAGAGGGAAATGGATAGTAACCAAAGCAAAATTCCAATCGCGGCAAAAGTTATCACCCCAGACACACGGTGTAGGATGGAAGCTATTGCTGTGATTGGAAAGTGGATGGTCTGTAAATCTAAATTAACAGGTCTTGTCTTTCTTTCTTTCACGGGCTTGCTCACTCAGCTCCATTGAGCATTATGGTCATTAAATAACCTTATGATATTGTTATGGACAAAATTTGATTGCAAACCTTCAAAATTTAACATTAACTTAACAAATAACTGAAGTTGAGCCTTAGATAATTGTAAAATAATTGTTAACTGCTCGATTAAGAAAGACACCTCACATTTCTTCTTAGCCTTGCATTTATAAGGTTTTAACCAAACTTTTCAGCGCCACTATACGGCTGGCAACATTCTAATACAATTGATGTAACAAATAATGCTACACAGACCAGATTTTTAACGAATTTAATGTAAAAAACACTAACAAGTGCACACAAAGCTGTAGAAAAATTGACTTTCCCACGTAAGACCAGTAAAAAAATGGCACATAAACATCCTGGACGGATTAATAATAAACAAAGGAGATTGTTATGGCGGATAAGAAAGCTACCCTTCACATTGAAGGTCAAGCGCCAATCGAGCTGCCGATTACGGAAGGTGTACTTGGTACTCCAGTGATCGATGTTCGTACACTAGGTTCTAATGGTTTTTTCACTTTTGACCCTGGTTTTCTTGCCACTGCATCCTGTGAGTCTCAAATCACTTTTATTGACGGTGGAAAAGGCATTCTTTTACATCGTGGTTATCCAATCGACCAACTTGCCAATAACGCTGATTACTTAGAAGTATGTTACATACTTCTTTACGGTGAAGCCCCATCTCGAGCTGAGTACGAAAAGTTCAAGACTACCGTGACACGTCACACTATGGTGCACGAGCAAATCGCTAGTTTCTTCCACGGCTTCCGTCGTGACGCTCACCCTATGGCTGTAATGTGTGGTGTTGTAGGCGCTCTAGCGGCGTTCTACCACGACTCACTTGATGTCAACAACGATACACACCGTGAAATTGCGGCATACCGCCTGATTTCAAAAATGCCAACACTGGCTGCAATGTGTTACAAATATTCAATCGGTCAGCCGTTTATCTACCCACGTAACGACCTAGGCTACGCAGAAAACTTCTTACACATGATGTTTGCAAACCCATGTGAAGAGTATGAAGTGAACCCTATCGTTGCTCGTGCAATGGATAAGATTTTCACTCTACATGCTGACCACGAACAGAACGCTTCTACGTCTACAGTGCGTCTTGCTGGTTCATCTGGTGCTAACCCGTTTGCGTGTATCGCAGCAGGTATCGCATCACTTTGGGGCCCAGCTCACGGCGGTGCAAACGAAGCTTGTCTGCGCATGCTTGAAGAGATCGGTAGCGTAGATAACATTGAAGAATACGTTGCGAAAGCAAAAGACAAAGATGACCCATTCCGTTTGATGGGCTTCGGTCACCGTGTTTACAAGAACTACGACCCACGTGCAACAGTAATGCGCGAAGCGTGTCACGAAGTGCTTAAAGAGCTAAATATCCAAGATCCACTACTAGACGTAGCGATGGAACTTGAGCGTATCGCTCTTTCTGATGAGTACTTTGTTTCTAAGAAGCTATACCCGAACGTAGATTTCTACTCAGGTATCATTCTGAAAGCAATCGGTATTCCAGTATCTATGTTTACAGTAATCTTCGCGATGTCTCGTACCATCGGTTGGATTGCTCACTGGAACGAAATGCACAGCGATCCGACGAACCGTATCGGTCGTCCTCGTCAGCTATATACTGGTGAAGAACAACGTGACTTTAAAGCACTTCACGAACGTGAATAGTTGCTATAAATCATAATGTTAAAAGGGGTTGATGTGAGAACATCAACCCCTTTTCTTTTGTACGCTCTCAACCCCGTCATCCTCAAGAATGCGAAGTGAACGAATAAAATAATATCGTCATCCCCAAGAACGAGGGACGAATGAGTTGGGGATCTCCTTAAGCGAGCAGATAAACTATACAGGTTACCTGCTCAATTCTAGAGAACGACGCATACACTCGACTCGTACCCCTTATCTCGCATCAGCTCTTAAACTGGGTTATCGATATCGATAAACTCAACATCCAAGCAGTGCTCTTTTGCTAACCACTCACCTAGTGCCTTCACGCCGTAGCGTTCTGTCGCATGATGACCTGCAGCAAAATAATGGATGTCTTGCTCGCGGGCCGAGTAAGTTGTGCGCTCAGAAATTTCACCAGAGATAAATGCGTCGATACCTTGAGAGGCTGCAAGTTCAATGTAATCTTGACCGCCGCCAGTACACCAACCTACCGTTTCAATCATTTTATCTGCGTTTTCAGGAGCAATATGTAGCGGCTTACGATTCAGTACTTGATCAATTTTTGCCGCAAACTCAGCACCGGTCATCGGTGTCTTTAATCTACCAAACATAGCAACCGATTGTGGGTGCCCTTCCAAGCCACCTTCTACTTCAATATCAAGCAGTTCAGCGAGTTTGGCGTTGTTACCAAGTTCAGGATGGATATCGAGAGGTAAGTGATAACCCAAAAGGTTGATGTCATTTTTAATTAGGGTACGAATACGCTTGCCCTTCATGCCACGAATCGCTTCTGACTCGCCTTTCCAGAAAAAGCCGTGATGGACTAACAAAGCGTCTGCGTTCAGTTCTACCGCTTTATCAATCAAGGCTTGAGAAGCTGTTACACCAGTAACGATTCGCTTCACTTCTGTCGCGCCTTCAACTTGAAGACCATTAGGACAGTAATCTTTAATCTGCTGTGGCTGCAGTTTTTCGTTAAGTAGCTTTTCTAATTGTAAGTTATTCATTTTTATTTCCAGCTTACCTTTATAATAACGTCGTTATATCAATTTACGGGTAGAATGTCGAAAGCCCTTCCACTCTGTTTCTAGAGAACAGATGCCTGAAGTTTACGAGGAACCGATGACTGAACTGCAACGCTTTTATCAATGGGTGATTAGCTCACCACCGCTACTAGAAATCAAGCCGCCTATTTCTGATCTCAGTGTATTCTCAAACCACCAAGCACTCGACGAGTCGCATACTTATGATGGAAACCCTAGATTAGGCTTCCTCTACCAACACTTATGTGAACAAGTCATCATGACTTCGGATAATTATTCAATCAAGTACGATGAGATTCAGATTAATGTTGAGGGACGAACACTTGGCGCAATCGACTTTATCCTGGAAGACACGAGCAGGCAAAAATTAGAACACTGGGAAGTGGCAATTAAGTTCTACCTACTTCATGAACAAACATGGTTTGGACCCAACTCTCACGACCAATTGGATAAGAAACTCGACAGGATGCTCAGCCACCAACTCGAAATGTCCTCTTCTGCCGCCTTTGTTGAGCAATATCCAGAAATCGATGTCGACTCAAAACACTTACTGATGCAAGGTCGTCTATATACCAACCCTTTCTTAGAGCAAAACATACCGACAAAATGCTTGGGCTATGACATTAACCCAAGCCAAGTAAACGGCTTTTGGTGCTATCAAGATCAGGCTCATTTAATCAGTGAACCACTGTATCCACTCACCAAAGAGCAATGGGCAGCAGGGACGGATGATTTCAGCAGTCAGCCGATCACCGAGTTCGGTGATCGCTTCGTCCATGGGCAAACAAAGTCGGGGCAATTCTGGTTTGTGATGCCACAAAGTTGGCCACACGGTTAGTCGTCTGAGCTAACTCAGTTACCTTTTCCCGCTTATACGTAACTAACACAAACAAAAAGGGTTGATGCTTTCACATCAACCCTTCTTCTATTTACTTAGCAACTCTAGTAATCGAGATTCGATTATAGGCCAGCGGCTGCAAATACTTGGTTAACAATCTCTTGAGCTTCTGCTTCGATTGCTTTCAGGTGCTCTTCACCCTTAAAGCTTTCACAGTAGATCTTGTAGATGTCTTCAGTGCCTGATGGACGCGCAGCAAACCAGCCGTTCTCAGTTGTCACTTTCAAGCCACCAATCGCAGCACCGTTACCTGGAGCGTGTGTTAAGCGTGCAGTAATTGCATCACCAGCCAACGTCTCAGCAGAAACCATCTCTGGAGATAGTTTCTTCAGCACGTCTTTCTGTGCACCATTTGCTACCGCTTGAATACGGTTGTACTTAGATTCACCGTGTTTAGCGGCAAGTTCTTCGTAGTATTCTTGTGGGTTCTTACCTGTCACTGCTGTGATCTCAGCCGCAAGCAAGCAAAGAATCAGGCCGTCTTTATCTGTTGACCAAGGCGTACCGTCTTTACGTAGGAAAGAAGCACCTGCGCTCTCTTCGCCACCAAAACCAAACTGGCCGTTGTATAAGCCATCAACGAACCATTTGAAACCAACTGGCACTTCACAAAGTTCGCGACCTAAGTCAGAAACTACGCGATCGATTAATGCACTTGATACTAGTGTCTTACCAACAGCAACGTCTTTACCCCAACCTTCACGGTTACGGTATAGGTAATCAATACAAACCGCTAAGAAGTGGTTTGGATTCATCAAACCTTTAGGTGTCACGATACCGTGGCGATCGTAATCTGGGTCGTTACCAAATGCTAGAGCGTACTCGTCTTTAAGCGCCAGTAAGCCTGCCATTGCGTATGGAGAAGAACAGTCCATACGAACTACGCCATCTTTATCTAGAGACATGAATTGGAATGAAGGGTCAACCGCTTCACTTACCAGAGTAAGATCTAGATTGTACGCTTTACCAATTTGACGCCAGTAATCAATACCGCTGCCACCCAGTGGATCAACACCAATCTTGATGTTTGCTTTCTGGATCGCTTCCATATCCACGACGTTAACCAAATCAGCGACGTATGGCGCGACTAGGTCAACTTCTTTTACTAGCTCAGACTGTTTAGCCTGTGCGATAGGCGTACGCTTAACACCTTGCATTTGCTCAGCAATGATCACGTTCGCACGATCTTCAATCGCTTGAGTCAGTTCAGCTTCAGCTGGGCCACCGTGTGTCGGGTTGTATTTAATACCGCCGTCTTGAGGTGGGTTATGTGAAGGCGTGATAACAATGCCGTCGGCTTTTTTGTCATTCACTAGGTTGTGCGTAAGAATCGCGTGCGAGATACCAGGTGTTGGAGTAAAGCCGTTGTTTTCTTGAATAATAACTTCAACACCGTTCGCTACAAGCACTTCGATAACCGTAGAGAACGCAGGCTCAGATAGAGCGTGAGTATCTTTACCTAAGAAAAGAGGGCCAGTTGTACCTTGCTCGGCACGAACTTCAGCAACCGCTTGTACAATTGCTAGAATGTGGTTTTCGTTAAATGTTGATCTGTCTGCTGTACCGCGGTGACCTGAAGTACCGAAAAGTACTTTATGATCTGGGTTCGTAGCATCCGGTTGCTGTAAGAAATAGTTAGCAACTAAAGCCGGGATATTATGAAGATCTTCCTGCTGAGCTTTCTGCCCAGCACGAGGGTGCATAGCCATTTTTCGACATCCTTATATATAAAATTTTAAAACAAAAAAACCTCATAATATCTTCTTATCCATGGATATTATGAGGTTTAAATCAGATTTCGTTAAATTGAACCTGTTACTTTTTCTATCAATTCTGCTTGGAAATTCATGCGGCTCATAAGCTGCTCAACCATCTGTCTTTTTCGGCTTGTATTGTTATTAGTAATAACCCAAAAAGGACTTTGTGGAATAGCTTTAGGCTTAGTCGTGTTGCCGTTTGCTAGCAACGTCGCTTCGTTATCTGCAAAGTAAACGCGCTTACGGCCTTTTACTTGAGTTGCTTCTGAAAAGCTTAAAGGGTCGATTTTATGCAGTGTTGATAACACAAGCATGAAACGATCAATGGCTTTCTTTAGTGATGCAAACTCATCTGATATTAGTAGTGAGCGCATTTCTTTAACGCCATCGAACTTCTCTGGAGTAAAGCCTACCTCTTTGCTAACAACGATACCTTTTGGCTCAACGATCTCTTCGATCGGAGCCATGCCTTGGCTATCAACCTGTAACAAGCGGCGCAGAATATCTGAAGCGCTTTCGCCAATACGTTCTGTCTGACCCGCAATAAAACGGTATAGGTCCTCATCAACCTCAATTGTTTTCATTCGCTTTTCACAATCTCAATGTTTAAACTCTGGGGGATTATAGCGAGATCCGCGCGGATACTCTACGTCAAACCCACCATGAATAAGATAAAAATGTCAGTACAGCTCAACTATAAAATTGAAGGTGAGGGTCACACCATTGTTTTGATCCATGGATTATTCGGTAATCTGGACAACCTTGGCTTGCTCGCTAGGGATCTAAAAGCCGATCATCAGGTACTTAGTATCGATCTCCGCAACCACGGTCAATCCTTCCATAGTGACACTCATAACTATCAAGCGATGGCACAAGACGTGGCTCAACTGCTGCATGATCTTAAGTCAGAAGACGTCACTGTGATTGGTCACTCGATGGGTGGCAAAGTAGCGATGGCACTGACACAACATCTTGCGCTGCATAAATTGATTGTCTTGGATATGGCTCCGGTCGCGTACACTCAGAGTCGCCACGACAACGTATTCGCAGGCCTGCAAGCCGTGATAGAAGAAGAGCCGACTTCACGCTCAGATGCACTCAAGGTTCTCGCAAAACATATCGAGATCGATGGCGTTCGCCAGTTTTTAACCAAATCTTTGTTCAAAACAGAGCAAGGCATCATGGAATGGCGCTTCAATGTTGCTTCGTTATTGAGCAACTACCCACATATTATTGGTTGGGAACCGATCGAGAAAACCTCGGTCAAAACCTTGCTCATTAAAGGTGGGGATTCAGATTACCTCACCGCAGAACATCAAGCAGCCGTTCAGCAGCAATTTTCTAACGCAAAAGCGCATGTCATTGCCAACACAGGTCACTGGCTGCATGCTGAAAAACCAGCAGAAGTACTTAGAGCAATTAGAAAATTCATCGCTTAACTGCGCTTTTTCGTGCAGATAAATGAGAGCTGTGTAATTACTGCAGATTAACTTTATCTCACAACAGTGATATAGTGCGCCCAAGCAAAATTGGTATATAAGGTTCCCATGCTTTACGACTACATGAACATCATCGAATCTGTTGGTTTAGATCTCCTGTTTGCCGCGATTTTCTTTTTAATCGGTATGGCAATTAAGGACGTTCTCAAGCAGGGAAATGTTCCTCCATTTGGTCGTCGCATCGTATGGTTAGTACTTTTCCTTGGCTGTGCGGGTTTTATCGCCAAAGGGATAATCCAACTAAGCTGGGAAGGAACTGGGATCTAACGATTCTCTTCCGAACTTTATTACACCGACAACAGACAAAATGAAAGGTAATGATTCTATGGCAAGTGTAGGTCTCTTCTTTGGTAGCGATACAGGTAACACTGAAGCTGTTGCTAAGATGATTCAAAAGCAATTGAGCAAACAGCTCGTTCACGTTCAAGACATTGCAAAAAGCAGCAAAGAAGATATCGATAACTTCGATCTACTGCTGCTTGGTATCCCTACGTGGTACTACGGCGAAGCACAATGTGATTGGGATGACTTTTTCCCAGAGCTAGAAGCTATTGATTTCTCAACTAAGCTTGTTGCTATCTTTGGTTGTGGCGACCAAGAAGATTACGCAGAATACTTCTGTGATGCTATGGGTACTATCCGTGACATCGTTGAAGCGAAAGGCGGTACTATCCTAGGTCACACATCAACTGAAGGCTACGAATTCGAAGCATCGAAAGGTTTAGTTGAAGGCGATGACAGCCAATTCGTTGGTCTATGTATCGATGAAGACCGTCAACCTGAGCTAACTGATGAGCGCGTATCTAACTGGGTTAAACAAATCCACGAAGAGATGTGCCTAGCAGAGCTAGAAGACTAATTCTCTAGTGGTTGTTAATTGTTACAGTTAATAACCATTATGTAGATATGAAAAAACCTCCTTATAGGAGGTTTTTTGCTATTTAAAATCTATTAATTAGCACTCAGCCTCTAATGCTTCATCATCATCTCTAAATTGCGGCTTCTTTCTTACATAGAGGGTGCGTTGAATTTCTGAAACCACATTACCCTGCTTATCTTTCACGTGAATAATAAATTCGGGGAAGCACTTTTCACCGAGTTGCGTCTGACGATAGATATCGTCAAGCTGCCCTTGCCTTATCTCAAAATCTGCATACAAGTCCGATTGCCCCGGCTTGATGAAGTTAATGCTCGCTTCTTTATCCCAAACATAATATCGTTCACCTAAAATTCCCATTAACATCAATGAGTAAACGGGATCGGTAAGAGAAAAGATACTGCCGCCATATTGAGTACGATTGGCGTTCTTATTCCACCAGCGTAGCTTAAGTACTGTCTTAACAACCCTAAAGTCAGTGCTAATGTGGGCTATTCGAATACCCGCTCCCCAAAAGGGAGGCCAAATATTAAGAGCAAATTTTACAATGTTGGGTTTATATATTTTTGCGAGTTGCTTATTCATAACAACATTCCATGTTCATATCAGAAACACCGTCACCTTGACTGGTCGTACCTCCACTATAAGTGAGATACTTCCAATTTACAAAACAGATTGTGATGTCAGTAAGTAACCCTTTGAAGTTCGTGGTTTATTGTTATGCCTGACTAAACTATAATGGTATTAATATTGAATTCTGTTAATTGCTGCAGATCATCAACAGGAAAGTATATGTCAGACAATAATCAAGCGCTAAAAGATGCAGGTCTTAAAGTGACCCTTCCACGGCTCAAAATTTTAGAAGTATTACAACAGCCAGACTGCCAACATATTAGTGCTGAAGATTTATATAAGAAGCTGATCGACCTAGGTGAAGAAATCGGTCTTGCAACCGTTTATCGAGTACTTAACCAATTCGATGACGCTGGCATTGTAACTCGTCACCACTTCGAAGGCGGCAAGTCTGTATTTGAACTTTCTACACAGCACCACCACGACCACCTTGTATGTTTAGATTGTGGCGAAGTGATCGAATTCTCTGATGACATCATCGAAGAAAGACAGAAAGAGATTGCTCAGCGTTACAACGTGCAACTAACAAACCACAGTTTGTACTTGTACGGCAAAAGCATTAACGGAGATTGCAAAGGCAATCCAGACGCGCATAAAGCGAAGTAGTAATACAGAACGCTGGCTTAGGCCGGCGTTTTTTATATGGTCACTACATAAGACGATTAATCGCAACTTATTCTATAATTGACGACTTTATTCAGATACAAAAAACCGGCTCTAAGCCGGTTTTTTATTAGGGTGCTTATCGAAAGCGAATCACTTTAGCGATTAAGCTTCAGTTTTTCCCCAAGTATCGCGTAGACCAACCGTACGGTTGAATACTAGTGCAGCTGCTTTAGAATCTTTCGAATCTACACAGAAGTAACCTGTTCGTTCAAACTGGTACGCTTGCTCTGCTACACCTTCAGCTAGGCTAGGTTCAACAAAACCATTTAGCGTAACAAGAGATTCAGGGTTTAGCGTTGCAGCGAAGTCATCAGCAGCGGCTGGGTTTGGCACTGTGAATAGACGATCGTACAAACGAATCTCAGCAGGCAGTGCTTTATCAGCAGATACCCAGTGGATAACGCCTTTCACTTTGCGGCCATCTGCAGGGTTCTTACCCAATGTTTCATTGTCGTAAGAACAGAAGATAGTCGTAATATTGCCTTCTGCATCTTTTTCGATACGTTCAGCTTTGATCACGTAAGCACCACGCAGGCGAACTTCTTTACCTAGAACCAAACGCTTGTACTTTTTGTTTGCTTCTTCACGGAAGTCGTCACGTTCGATCCAAACTTCGCGTGTAAATGGAACTTCACGAGTACCCATTTCTGGCTTGTTCGGGTGGTTTGCAACCGTTAGCGTTTCTACTGTATCTGCTTCGTAGTTTTCGATAACGATCTTAACTGGATCCAGAACAGCCATTGCACGAGGTGCATTTTCGTTCAGATCATCACGGATGCAAGATTCAAGTGAACCGAACTCAATCATGTTCTCTTGCTTAGTTACACCAATACGCTTACAGAATTCACGAATCGAGCTTGAAGTAAAACCACGACGACGTAGGCCAGAAATAGTAGGCATGCGTGGGTCATCCCAACCTTGAACTAGGTTTTCAACCACAAGTTGGTTCAGCTTACGCTTAGACATCACTGTATATTCAAGATTCAGGCGGCTAAACTCGTACTGACGAGGTTGGCAGTCAATCGTGATGTTATCTAGAACCCAATCGTACAAACGACGGTTATCTTGGAATTCAAGCGTACAGATAGAGTGCGTAATACCTTCCAGCGCATCAGAGATACAGTGAGTAAAGTCGTACATTGGGTAAATGCACCACTTGTCAGCCGTTTGATGGTGGTGAGCAAAACGAACACGGTAGATAACAGGATCGCGCATAACCATGAACGAAGAGCTCATGTCGATCTTAGCACGTAGACACGCTTTACCTTCTTCGAAGCCACCGTCACGCATTTTTTCAAACAACGCTAGGTTCTCTTCTGGGCTGCGGTCACGGTATGGGCTCGCTTTACCTGGCTCTTTTAGCGTGCCACGGTACTCACGGATTTGATCAGGACTTAGCTCGTCAACATACGCTAAGCCTTTATTAATTAATTCCACAGCATAAGCGTAAAGCGTATCGAAGTAGTTTGATGAGTAGCAAATATCACCAGACCATTCGAAGCCTAACCAGCTTACATCATTCTTAATTGACTCAACGTATTCAACGTCTTCTTTTTCAGGGTTTGTATCATCGAAACGAAGATTACATTGTCCCTGGTAGTCCTGAGCAATACCAAAGTTCAAGCAAATAGATTTAGCGTGACCAATGTGCAGGTAGCCATTTGGCTCCGGCGGGAAACGAGTATGCACGCTACTGTGTGTACCATCCGCTAAATCTTTATCAATAATTTGGCGAATGAAATTCGATGGACGAGCCTCAGCTTCACTCATCTATAGCACCTCTATGTATTTAGTATTGTCAGAGAAAGTTATCTTTCGTCCCCAAGAAAACGGTCGCTTATAGCGCCAGTCAAAGATAGAAAGATCATTGTTGCTAATCATCCACAATTCTTAGCCTTTGCACAATAAGAACCGTCCGTTAATTGCGATTATTTCTGCTATTCGATGAAGAATAGAACGAACCGTGTTCGCTGGTCTTAAACTGCAGGCACAAAAAAGCCTCCCGTGTGGGAGGCTTTCAATTTGAAAGCTTACTTAAGAGTAACTTTACGTCTTAATTAAGTACTTCCCTTACTGTGGAAGTTTTACATCAGATAGGTCTTCGCCTGCACCAATAGCTTTCATTTCGCCAGCTACGATTTCAGCTAGTGGGCCTAGGATAACCTGTAGGTTGTTTTCACCTAGTTTAACCACACCTTTAGCACCAAGTTTCTTAAGAACAACTTCATCTGCAACAGAGCGGTCTTTAAGAGTTAGACGTAGACGAGTGATACAAGCGTCGATTGAAGTTAGGTTGTCGTGACCACCCAGAGCTTTCAGGTATTGACGTGCAAGGTCGCCCTTTGGTGCTTCGCCAGCAGGAGCTGCAACAGCTTCGTCATCATCTTCACGACCTGGCGATTTCAAGTTGAAAGCGCGGATTGCGAAAGAGAAAGTGAAGAAGTATAGAGCACCGAAGCCAAGACCGATTAGTAGTAGTACGAATGGTTTAGTTGCTAGACCCCAGTTCAATACGAAGTCGATAAGACCAGCAGAGAAACCGAAACCGTGCAGAGTACCAAACATGTTAGCAACTACTAGAGACAAACCTGTAAATACAGCGTGCATTGCGTATAGAGCAGGAGCTAGGAATACGAACATGAATTCTAGCGGCTCTGTGATACCTGTTAGGAATGAACAGAATGCAACTGAGAATAGTGCGCCACCAACTTGGCTACGTTTTTCAGCAGGAGCAGCTAGGTACATTGCAAGTGCAGCACCTGGTAGACCGAACATCATTACTGGGAAGAAACCGTTCATGAATACGCCAGCGCCTTTATCGCCGCCGAAGAAACGGTGTAGGTCGCCAGATTTAACTGTTTCAGTTACTTCTTTAACAGTTGCAACAATTTCTGGGTTAACTGAGTTAGCAAATTCAAATGTGTACTCTTGACCAACAACTAAAGTTTTAGCTAGTGCAGGGTCAACACAAAGTTGAGAGAAGCCTTCTGCAGCAACTACGATCTCTTGACAAGAGCCCATACCGAACCAGAAGTACGAGTTCAGTACATGGTGTAGACCTACTGGGATAAGTGCACGGTTAAGAGTACCGTAAACAAATTGACCGATAGCGCCAGACGTTGAAACTGCGTGAGCAAGTGCATCTAGACCAGATTGAACAGCAGGCCATACAACACCAAAGATTGCGCCAGCAACTAGAGCAAATAGACCAGCCATAATAGGAACTAGACGTTTGCCAGAGAAGAATGCTAGCCACTCTGGAAGACGAGTCGCGTGGAATGCATTGTAAGAGTGACCTGCGATGATACCTGCAAAGATACCGCCGAAGAATGACATATTTACACTAGCATCGATGTTTGTTGCGGTTGCTGTCAGAACAAAGTAAGCAACTGCACCAGCAAGACCTGCTGCGCCGTTACCGTCTTTAGAAAGACCAATAGCTATACCCAAACCAAACAATAATGGTAGTTGACTGAAGATTGCGTTACCAGCAGATGCCATGAATGCGATATCGAGTAAGTCTGGTTGACCCAGACGTAGCAGCAATGCCGCAATCGGAAGCGTTGCGATTGGTAGCATTAACGCCTTACCAAGCTTCTGCGCATATCCTAGAATATTCACCAGTTGTTTCCCCCTATAGGATTTTTTAGAATTCGTTTGAGAAACTTATTTTAGTCGCTCAATTTAGTCCTATTCAGTGTATTCAATTAATTTTGCTCCGCAAATTAAAACCTTACCATTTGTGATCCTAATCACCAGTTTTTACCAAATCCAGAGGTTTTTGCTAGCGAGATCATAAAACTTATTTTATCATTCAAAAAAATGAACATTTATGGATAAAATCCAAATCTAATCATTAGGCAAAAAGATGGTAACTCCGGGCTTATAGAGCACCGTGAATAATCATTATTGATGGACCTAAATGTATAATAAAAATCAATTGTTCATATGTTTTTCAACAACTTAAATCGCTTCTCATTTTGAAGCCGTTTGCCCATAAAAGATAAATCGTTACGTAAATGATGCTCGCAAACTAAGTCCGCATTTAGGTAACGAACGAATTTAAAAGATCTCACGAAATAAGGATTAGCTGACTATGTACGCGCTAAGTAACTGTAAAATTTACACTGGTAGTGATGTTCTAACCGATCATGCTGTTGTAATCGAAAACGAACTGATCAAAAAAGTCTGTCCTATCTCTGAATTGCCAGAAGGAATCGAGCTTCGCGACCTAGACGGAGCAAACCTAAGCCCAGGTTTCATTGACCTACAACTGAATGGTTGTGGCGGTGTAATGCTTAACGATGAGATCACTGCAGAAACCATGCAGATCATGCACAAAGCAAACCTGAAATCTGGCTGTACTAGCTTCCTACCAACGCTTATCACCTCTTCAGACGAAGATATGCGTGCGGTTATTACGGCAGCTCGTGAATACCATAACCAGTACCAAAACCAATCTTTAGGTCTGCACCTTGAAGGCCCTTACCTAAACGTTGCGAAAAAAGGCATCCATAGCGTCGATCACATTCGTAAATCTGACAACGAAATGATTGAGCTTATCTGTGAGAACCGTGACCTTGTTGCAAAAGTAACATTGGCTCCAGAGCTTAACGACCCTGAACACATCGAACGCCTGCACAAAGCTGGCGTTGTCGTTTCTATCGGCCACACCAACGCAACTTACGCAGAAGCGCGTCAAGGTTTCGAATCTGGTATCACGTTCGCCACTCACCTGTTCAATGCAATGACGCCGATGGTTGGTCGTGAGCCTGGCGTTGTTGGCGCGATTTACGATACTCCTGAGGTTTACGCTGGCATTATTGCCGACGGCTTCCACGTTGATTACGCAAACATCAGAATTGCGCATAAAATCAAGGGAGAAAAGTTGGTATTAGTGACGGATGCCACAGCTCCTGCAGGTGCTGACATGGAATACTTTATTTTTGTCGGTAAGAAAGTATATTACCGTGATGGTAAGTGTGTTGATGAAAACGGCACACTGGGCGGCTCAGCTCTGACTATGATTGAAGCAGTTCAGAATACAGTTGAGCACGCTGGTATCGCTTTAGACGAAGCTCTTCGCATGGCTACGCTATACCCAGCTACGGCTATCGGTGTAGAAAGCAAGCTAGGTCGAATCAAAAAAGGCATGGTTGCAAACCTAGCTGTATTTGACCGAGACTTTAACGTTAAAGCGACTGTTGTTAACGGACAATACGAGCACAATTAAGTATGAATGGCGGACAAATAGGTAACGTAGACTTAGTTAAACAACTAAACAGTGCGGCGGTATACCGACTTATAGACCAACAGGGACCTATCAGTCGTATACAAGTGGCTGATGTAAGCCAACTCGCACCGGCAAGTGTTACAAAAATTACCCGCCAACTTTTAGAGCGCGGCCTAATTAAAGAGGTTGCGCAGCAAGCGTCTACTGGCGGTAGACGCGCTATCTCCCTAACCACAGAAGTAGAGCCTTTTCATTCTGTTGCTGTGCGTTTGGGTCGAGACTACATTCAAATAAGCCTGCATGACCTTGGTGGTCGTGAATTGGCTTTCCAACAGCAAGACCTGAATTATTCAGACCAATCAGACCTTACCCAAGGCTTGGTCAATAACCTCAAAGCTTTCATTGCTGAGCATCAACCAAAGATCGATCAACTGATTGCTATTGGTGTCACGCTTCCAGGCTTGGTTAACCCAACGACCGGTGTTGTTGAGTACATGCCGAATACCGACATCGATAACCTCGCATTAAGCGACATTATTCGCGATACATTCCATGTTGCTTGTTTTGTTGGTAACGATGTTCGTGGAATGGCGCTTGCTGAGCACTACTTCGGTGCAAGTAAAGATAGCCAAGATTCTATTTTGGTCAGTGTTCACCGTGGTACAGGTGCAGGTATTATCGTTAATGGTCAGGTTTTCCTAGGTCATAACCGTAATGTGGGTGAAATTGGTCATATCCAAATTGATCCGCTAGGCGAGCAATGCCAATGTGGTAACTTCGGCTGTCTTGAAACAGTAGCGGCAAACCCAGCTATCGTTGAACGCGTGCAGAAGCTGATTAAACAAGGCTATGAGTCTTCTTTAACAGAGCTTGAGCATATTACGATTCAAGACGTTTGTGACCACGCGATTAATGGTGATGAGCTAGCCAAGCAAAGCTTAGTTCGAGTAGGAAACCAGTTAGGTAAGGCTATCGCGATGACGATTAACTTATTTAACCCTCAAAAAGTTATCATTGCTGGTGATATTACCAAGGCACAAGAGATTGTTTTTCCTGCAATTAAGCGCAATGTAGAGAATCAGTCGTTAACGACTTTCCATAGCGGCCTGCCTATTGTAGCATCACAGATCGATAAACATCCTACGATGGGAGCTTTTGCTATGATTAAGCGCGCCATGCTTAACGGCGTGTTACTGCAGAAGCTTCTCGAAGACTAGAGAAAACAATTCTGATTTTCCGCGGGCCGTGTTTGTATAAACACGGCCCGTTTTTTTAAGCTAGGGAACTACAACAACAAGTTATGGAACTTATATTAATATCCACTGCGTTTATCGCAGGATTTATTGCTTTAAAGTGTCACCTTCCCCCATTAGTTGGTTTTTTGGTTGCAGGCTTTGGGCTTTTTGCCTTTGGCTTTGAAACCAATGACACCATCATTACTTTAGCTGACCTTGGTGTCACGCTGCTTCTATTTACTATCGGCTTAAAGCTCGATATCAAAACCCTACTCTCTAAAGAGATCTGGGCTGGCGCGACAATCCACAACCTTTTGTCCACTCTGTTTTTCGCCGTCGCCCTGTTTGGCTTTAAGTTCTTAGGTATTTCATCGCTAGCTGCCATGTCGGTAGAACAGATCGTTCTGCTCGGTTTTGCTCTTTCATTCTCTAGTACTGTATTTGCGGTTAAGACTCTGCAAGAGAAAGGCGAAATGAATGCGACCTACGGAACGTTAGCGATTGGTATCTTGGTCATGCAGGATATCTTCGCCGTAGTATTCTTAACGGCTTCTACGGGCAAAATACCTGAGTGGTATGCAATTGCTCTGTTTGCCCTACCCTTATTACGCCCACTGTTCTACAAAGTGCTCGATTGGGTTGGTCACGGTGAGATGCTGGTTCTTTCCGGCATCTTCTTCGCATTAGTCGTCGGTGCTGGTTTATTCCATTTGGTTGGTGTGAAACCAGATTTGGGGGCTCTTGTTCTAGGTATGTTACTTGCTGGTCACCCAAAAGCCTCAGAATTATCAAAGTCGCTGTTTAACCTTAAAGAACTTTTCCTTGTCTGTTTCTTCTTGAATATTGGTCTGTCAGAGCAACCAACCATTCAAGGCTTTATGCTCGCAATCTTGTTCTTGCTGATGCTGCCAGTGAAAGGTGTTCTCTACTTCTTGGTACTCAACCGCTTCAAGTTCCGTGTTCGAACGTCTCTACTTGCCTCGCTATCACTGTTTAACTATAGCGAGTTTGGCCTCATCGTTGGTGGTCTCGCCTTCAAGATGGGTTGGATGTCGGGTGATATCTTAGTTGCCGTTGCCATTGCAGTTTCACTGTCTTTTCTAATCGCTGCTCCTTTAAACCGAGCTGGTCATAAGCTTTATCAGCAGTCAGGTAAATGGCTAAAAGAGCATGCGTCAGAAAAGCTTCACCGACGTGATAAGCGAATTGACCCTGGTCGTGCCCAAGTGCTTATTCTAGGTATGGGCCGAATTGGTACCGGTGCTTATGACGAATTACGTACTCGCTATGGCAAGGTCAGCCTAGGTGTAGAAGTGCGTGAAGAAGCCGCGCACAACCACAGAAGCCAAGGCAGAAACGTGATTTCTGGCGACGCGACTGACCCAGATTTCTGGGAGCGAATTCTAGATACAGCAAACGTAAAGCTGGTGATTTTGGCAATGCCTCACCACCAAGGTAATCAAACCGCTTTAGAACAATTAAAGTCACGTAACTTTAAAGGCCAAATTGCGGCTATTGCTGAATATCCCGATCAACTCGAAACACTGAAAGAGAATGGCGTTGATGCGGCATTTAACATTTACAGCGAGGCTGGTAGTGGTTTTGCTCGCCACGTTTGCGAACAGTTAAATCCAAATATCAATAAAATCTAGTATTAGACAGTGTTCAACTAAACCTCTCTAAACTGCCTATTTTTCGCACTTTTGAGAGGTTTTTGTTTAAAAAACCAACCGCAATTAAACATCACACACCAAAAGCACATAAAAATTAGATAATTTCTAACAGAACACCCTTTATATTATTTTTTTGCTCACATCCGGTTGCTTTTTTTAGCCAGAATGGCAAATTGAATGCAGTTGATTTGGAAATTATTTAAAAGGAAGTTCTATGTGTTCAGTATTTGGCATTCTCGACATTAAAAGTGATGCCGCAGCACTTCGCCCTATTGCTTTAGAAATGTCTAAGAAGCTTCGTCACCGTGGTCCAGACTGGTCTGGTATCTATGCTGGTGAAAAAGCAATCCTTGCTCATGAACGTCTTGCTATTGTTGGCTTGAACAGTGGTGCTCAACCACTATACAGTCAAGACAAAAAGCACATTCTTGCAGTAAACGGTGAAATTTATAACCACAAAGAACTTCGTGCACGCTATGAAGATAAGTACCAGTTCCAGACTGATTCTGACTGTGAAGTTATCCTAGCGCTATACCAAGAGATGGGTGCAGACCTTCTAGAAGAGCTTAACGGTATTTTCGCATTCGTTTTATACGACGAAGAGAAAGACGAGTACCTAGTGGGCCGCGACCATATTGGTATCATCCCGCTTTACCAAGGTTACGATGAGCACGGCAACTACTACGTGGCTTCAGAGATGAAAGCATTGGTTGAAGTATGTAAGACGATCAGTGAATTCCCTCCAGGTAGCTTCTACTCTTCGAAAGATGCTGAACCTCAACGCTACTACATCCGCGATTGGAACGAGTACGCTGCGGTACAAGGCAACAGCACAAGCAAAGAAGAACTGACTGAAGCGCTAGAAGCAGCCGTTAAACGTCAACTAATGACTGACGTTCCTTACGGTGTACTTCTATCTGGTGGCCTGGATTCATCAATTACTTCAGCAGTTGCAAAACGCTTTGCGGCAATGCGTATCGAAGATGATGAGCAATCTGAAGCTTGGTGGCCACAACTGCACTCGTTCGCTGTTGGTCTTGAAGGCGCACCAGACCTTATCGCTGCTCGTGAAGTTGCGGACAAGATCGGAACTGTGCACCATGAGATGACTTACACTATTCAGGAAGGCCTAGACGCAATCCGTGACGTTATCTACCATATCGAAACTTACGATGTAACGACGATTCGTGCATCAACGCCAATGTACTTGCTGGCTCGTAAGATCAAAGCGATGGGCATCAAGATGGTACTTTCAGGTGAAGGTGCTGATGAAATCTTTGGTGGTTACCTGTACTTCCATAAAGCGCCAAACGCGAAAGAGTTCCACGAAGAGACAGTACGTAAACTGCTTGCTCTAAGCATGTTCGACTGTGCTCGTGCAAACAAATCGCTAGCGGCATGGGGTGTTGAAGGCCGTGTACCATTCTTGGATAAAGAGTTCATCGATGTCGCAATGCGTCTGAACCCTGAAGATAAGATGTGCGGTAACGGTAAGATGGAGAAACACATCCTGCGTGAGTGTTTTGAAGACTACCTACCAGATTCAATCGCATGGCGTCAAAAAGAGCAGTTCTCTGATGGTGTTGGCTACGATTGGATTGATACATTGAAAGCAACGGCTGAAGCAAAAGTAACGGATCAACAAATGGAAGCTGCTAAGTTCCGTTTCCCTTACAACACGCCAACAACCAAAGAAGGTTATGCTTACCGTGAAATCTTTGAGGAGCTATTCCCTCTAGAATCTGCGGCAGAGTGTGTACCTGGTGGTCCTTCAGTTGCTTGTTCATCAGCGAAAGCGATTGAGTGGGATGAGTCATTCAAAAACTGTGTCGACCCATCAGGCCGTGCAGTACAAGCCGTTCACAACGATGCTTACAACGCTTAGAGCGTTTTGAACAAATCCTAAAGACTAAAAAAGGCGCATTATGCGCCTTTTGTTTTAAGCCTATTTTTATTACTGCAGTTATGCGCGAGCTTGTAGTGCTTCGTTCTCAATACTGATTGGAACGACTTGGCTGATCATTTTCACCAGCATAATCGATCGAGCCTCACCGTCTTTCTGATCGAAAATAGCTTCAACCCCAGCAAATTGGCCACTCTGAATCTTAACTACCTGTCCAGATTCAAACTCAACACAACAATCTTCCACTTCGTTACTGCAGCACTTCTCAAACTCTTTAAGTTCAAACACCAAGTCTCCTTGGACCTCGTGCGGCAGTGAACCGAACTTAATAAAGTCCACAACGCCACGTGTTGAACGAACGGTCGTGAAGCTAGGACCTTGCTCATAATCGAAGCGAACAAAGATGTAAGACGGAAACAGCGGTTCTTTGACCTGCTTTTCTTTCCCTCTCACCACCTTTTTGACTTCTATTTGAGGGTAAAAGCACTCTACCCCCTGATTCTCTAAGTGCTGCTGAGCGCGTTTTTGATCACCACGCTTACAGTAAAGCAAATACCAACGTTTCATTTAACTAGCCATTTTATATTTTTAGATATTTTACCACATGCCTAAAACGGTTGAATCGCCATTAATAAAATGAATCGTTGCTAACGAAAAATAATGCGTAGCAGACCAATTTATCAACAAAAAGTTATAGGTGTCGGAGTGGTTAAGCATTGTACAGAGATCATTTAGAGATCAAAAGACTCATTGTTGTAAGCATATGTATACCCCACCTAATGAGCACACCACTCCCTTTAAACTCAAAATGATACACCAGAGCAATGCATCTAAAGATTTTTATTCAACACGACTTTAATAAAGGTTATTAACCAACCAGCTCAAATCTGGAAAATTAGTTTGCAGCACACTTAAAATGGGCAACATTAAAAGTAAAGATGATTAATATCAATACCTTAGCTAAACCAAGTTGTCGTAACCATAAAATACGTCTATTGCAGACTTTTATCCCACTGTGTATACATGAATGACCATAAAATCTTTTAATACCTAAAATTAGTAAAACTTATGCCAAGCAACCACAACATCTTTGGCCACCCTAGAGGCCTATTTCTACTTTTTAGCACAGAGCTATGGGAACGTTTCTCTTACTATGCGATGCGCGCCATCCTTGTCTTATTTTTGACTGACACTACCCTCAACGGTGGACTGGGTTGGTCAACGAAAGACGCACTCGATCTCTACGGTATTTACACCGGTTTAGTCTACATCACACCATTAATTGGTGGCTGGATTGCCGATAACTACCTAGGTCAGCGTAAATCAATTCTGATTGGCGGTGTATTAATGGCACTTGGCCAATTTACACTGGCTCTACCTAACGGCTTCATCGGTTTAGACCAAGTGAACGCTCTGTACCTTGGTTTAGCACTGCTAATCAGTGGTAACGGTATGTTTAAGCCGAACATCTCAACCATGGTTGGCGATCTGTACCAAGAAGGCGATAACCGCCGTGACGGTGCTTTCACCATTTTCTACATGGGCATCAACTTAGGTGCGCTGCTTGGTGGCTTAATTTCAGGTGCTGCTGTCGATTCATTCGGTTGGAAAGCAGGTTTCCTAGCCGCTGGTATTGGTATGGTTATTAGCTTGATCATGCAAGTGACAATGGCTCAGTCTTGGTTAGGCAACATCGGTTCTGTACCTGCTGCTGCAAGAGCGAAAGCACTGAACAAATCTAAAGAAAAAGCGCCACTGACCAAAGAAGAGTTCGACAGACTAAAAGTGATTCTTATCATGGGTCTGTTCGTGATTGTATTCTGGGCGGGCTTTGAACAAGCTGGCGGCCTAATGAACATCTACACTCAACAATATACTGACCGTATGATTGGTGGCTTTGAAGTTCCTGCTGCGTGGTTCCAATCTTTGAACCCATTCTTCATCATTACACTTGCTCCAATCATTGCTGCGTTCTGGGTGAAACTGGGTAAGCGTGAACCCAACTCTCCTGTGAAGTTTGCAATGGCATTGTTCTTCTTAGCACTGGGCTTTGTGTGCATGATGGGCGCGGTAATGGAGCAAGGCGGTGACCTAACAGTGAAAACATCAATGCTATGGCTAGTCGGCGCTTTCTTCTTCCATACCCTTGGTGAGCTTTGTCTATCTCCTATTGGCCTGTCGTTGGTCACTAAGTTAGCTCCGCTTCGCCTAGCATCATTGATGATGGGTGCATGGTTTGGCTTCAATGCGGTGGCAAACTACGTGGCAGGCCTGGTTGGTTCTCACGTTGGTGAGCTTGGTGCTATGTCAATCTTCAGTGGTATTGCTATCACAGCAACGGTGAGTGGCATATTACTGCTGCTTTGTGCTGGTAAGCTTGTGTCATGGATGCACGGCGTAGAAACCAACATGACGCTTGAAGCAGAGCCTAAAGCTAAGCAAGCAACAGAGACATCTGCGGCTTAACTCTCAAGCTGTTTCAAAACGAAATATCCTGATCAAAAAGGGCTGCTCAATGAGCAGCCCTTTTGTTATTTGTATTATGCGCCTTAATGCTAACGATAAGTCATAATCAAGGCTCAGCATCTGTTAGCGATACAGCGCCACTAACTCTGCCATCATATCGATGTGCGAATCTCTGTCGTTCAGACACATAATGTAGCTAAAGTCCGAACCACCAGCGTCAATGAAAGTCTCTTTACACTGGTCTGAAATCTCTTCCAACGTTTCCAAACAGTCAACCGAAAAGGCAGGTGCCATAATGTCGATCTTCTTGATGCCTTTACTCGGCAGTGATTCAAGTGTCTCGTCAGTGTATGGCTTCAACCACTCTTCTCGACCAAATCGCGATTGGTATGTCATTGTGATATCGTCCGCTGACAAACCTAACTCTGCCGCAAGCAGCTTTGTTGTCGCTTCACAATGCTGAGGGTAGATATCGCCTTCATCAGCCAGTCGCTTCGGAATACCGTGGAAAGAACACACTAAATGATCGGCTCTGCCATTTTTATCCCAATGACTGCGGACGCTTTCAGCCAATGCTTTGGCATAGCTTGGGTGCGCGTAGTAGTCGCGAATAAAGCGATAGCTCGGGATAACTGGCATCTGCTTAAAGGCTTTGGTTAAACCATCAGAAACCGCCGCTGTGGTTGTACCAGAGTACTGCGGATATAAAGGCAGTACGATGATGTCCTCAACGCCCTGCTCCATCAGTTGCTCAACACCAGTCTTTAGGCTTGGGTTGCCATAGGTCATACCCAGTGCAACAGGCATCTCTAGCTTCTTCTGGAGCTTTTCAGCTTGTCTTTGAGAGTACACAAGCAGTGGTGAGCCTTCATCCATCCAGACAGACTGATACAGCTTAGCAACTTTAGGCGAGCGAATCGGTAAAATCACCCCATGTAATATAGGACACCAAAGCCAACGCGTTAGGTTTACAACTCGCTTGTCGTGTAAGAATTCACTCAAAAATCGACGAACGCCAGCGGGGGTCGCCGAATCTGGAGTTCCTAAGTTCACCAGTAAAACACCCTGCTTTTTATTATTTTCCATAGATACCTGAGACCAATATGTGATTTTCTGGAAAGTAATATACTAATCTGCATAAGTTTAAGATCATTGCGCCTCAATGAAAGTCTGAATAATCACTCTTCATATGAGATACACAACATCCACTCTCAATTGCTAGCCACTGCCATCGGGTCTGAACCGTTCTGAATCATGTGCAATCAAATTATCTAGATTGGTATCGTACTAAAAATTGAAACAAAAAAGCGACCCTTAAGGTCGCTTCCAATATATCAAATTCTAAAACTGGCTGTTAGCCAATTATGCTAGTGCTTTCTCAAGTTCTGCACTAACTTCAGCAACTTGCTTAGTACCATCAAACTTAAGGTACTGAGTGTTGCCTGCTTCAGCTTCTTTACCGTAGTAAGAGATTAGCGGAGCTGTTTGATCGTGGTATACACCTAGACGTGCACGAACTGTTTCTTCTTTGTCGTCATCACGTACCACTAGGTCTTCACCCGTTACGTCATCTTTACCTTCTTCTTTAGGCGGATTGTACACAGTGTGGTATGTACGACCAGAAGGAAGGTGAGCACGACGACCAGCCATACGCTCAACAATCACATCGTCAGCTACGTCAAATTCAATAACGTAATCAACAGCGATGCCCATTTCTTTTAGGCCATCAGCTTGTGGGATTGTGCGTGGGAAACCGTCTAGTAGGAAACCTTTCTCACAGTCATCTTGAGCGATACGCTCTTTGATAAGACCAAGGATAATTTCATCAGAAACTAGCTGACCAGCGTCGATTACTGATTTTGCTTGCTTACCAAGCTCAGTACCCGCTTTGATAGCAGCACGTAGCATGTCACCAGTTGAAATTTGAGGGATACCAAATTTGTTCATGATGAAGTTAGCTTGAGTACCTTTACCCGCGCCAGGAGCACCTAGAAGAATGATGCGCATGTTTAATCCTCTTATAAAATTATGATTTATACCGAAGCTCACTATCCCTCCATTCTTGCTCATTTTTAGGATGAACAGAAAGCGTTAAGTAACCATTGAGGCTAAGCAAAACTGTGAACAGAAGCAAAACGGTAAGTTTCGGTATAACGTTTAAAAATCATACAACTGGAGATAGTCGCTTCTTAGCCCCAGCTGATTAGGTCGAGCATTCTATCACATTAATATTCAATTTGGCTGAATTTACGACTAAAGAATGCATCGACAACATTTGTTGTGACGATAACGGTGACGTTGACCACGTTAGGTCAATTTTCAACGACGTTCATAAAAAAAGCCCGCATTTGCGAGCTTTTTATTGTAATTGTTGGCTTAACCTAAAGTCGAAAGACTAACGCTTTGTTAGTAGCTCGTTGATTGCACCCAAGAATTGTGACGGATCTTCCATTGAGCCCTTTTCAGCCAGCATCGCTTGACCAAGTAGCAACTCAACCCAACGACTAAACGCTTGCTCGTCTGCTTCGTCAGCCATCTGTTTAACCAGTGCGTGCTCAGGGTTAATCTCGAAGATGTACTTCACTTCCGGTGCCGCTTGACCCGCAGCTTCAAGAAGCTTCGCCATTTGCGTGCCCATTTCGAAGTCGTCAGTCACAACAACCGCAGGTGTTGTTGCTAGCTTGAAGGTCGTACGAACTTCTTTAACACGACCACCTAGGTAAGATTGAGTGCGCTCTACAACAGATTTGAACTCTTCTTCTGTCTCTTTTTGCTTCTCTTTCTCTTCTTCACCTTCAAACTTGCTTAGGTCTAAGCCTGCTTTAGTGATCGATTGGAACTGTTTACCGTCGAAGTCAGTCAGGTAGTTCATTACGTACTCATCAATACGATCGTACATTAGAACCACTTCAATACCTTTAGCTTTGAACTGCTCCAAGTGTGGGCTGTTCTTAGCGGCAGCGTAGCTATCTGCTGTCAGGTAGTAAATCTTATCTTGGCCTTCTTTCATGCGCTCAACGTAAGATTCTAGGCTGATGGTTTGTTCAGCAGAATCCACTTCCGTTGACGAGAAACGAAGTAGACCAGCGATCTTCTCTTTGTTCGCCATATCTTCAGCCGGGCCTTCTTTCAATACTAGGCCGAACTCTTTCCAAAACTCTAGGTACTTATCATTGTCATTCTTCGCCATGCGCTCAAGCATAGTCAGTACACGCTTGGTACATGCGCCACGAAGAGACTGAGTTACCTTGTTGTCTTGCAGGATTTCACGAGACACGTTCAATGGCAGATCGTTTGAGTCAATCAAGCCACGAACGAAACGCATGTAAGATGGCATGAACTGCTCTGCGTCATCCATGATGAATACACGCTGCACGTAAAGTTTCAAGCCACTCTTGTGGTCACGGTTCATCATGTCCCAAGGTGCTTTCGCTGGGATGTAAAGCAGGCTTGTGTAATCGTTCTTACCTTCAACCTTGTTGTGGCTCCAGGTTAGTGGATCAGCAAAGTCGTGAGATACGTGTTTGTAAAACTCTTGGTACTCTTCTTTCTCGATATCAGACTTGTTACGAGTCCAAAGTGCTTGCGCCTTGTTGATCTGTTCCCAATGTTTCTCTTCGGTGTCTTTACCTTCGTCATCTTTCACTGCTGTGAAGATAGAAACAGGAATGCCGATGTGGTCAGAATATTTACCAATCACTTCACGCAGACGCCACTCATTTAAGAACTCTTTACCGTCTTCACGCATGTGCAGAACGATGTCAGTACCACGAGACTCTTTAGTGATGTCTTCGATTGTGTAATCGCCTTCACCTGCAGAGTGCCACTGAACAGCTTCATTGTTCGGCAGGCCAGCTGCACGTGTGCGAACCGTTACCGCGTCTGCGACGATGAATGCAGAATAGAAACCCACACCAAATTGACCAATCAGTTGAGAGTCTTTGCTTTGGTCTTCAGACAGCTTTGAGAAAAAATCTGCAGTGCCTGACTTAGCAATCGTACCTAAATGCTCAATAACGTTGTCGCGGCTCATACCGATACCGTTATCAGAAATGGTTAACGTGTTTGCTTCCGCGTTGAAAGAAAGTTTTACACCTAGATCTGCATCACCTTGGTAAAGGTCACCGTTCGATAGAGCTTGAAAACGAAGCTTATCAGCCGCGTCAGATGCGTTAGAGATCAGCTCACGTAGAAAGATTTCTTTATTTGAATACAGTGAGTGAATCATTAGATGAAGTAGTTGTTTTACTTCAGATTGAAAGCCACGAGTCTCTTTATTTTGCGTTGCCGTTTCGCTCATTTTTACTCCAAAACATCTATACTTTATGTTGAATAATCATAGGGGCGTAACACTTGATGCCACTCTTCTGTTCATTAACATGAGGATGACAAATGTAAATTCAAGGTCAAAAATCATAAAAACACTGTTTTTTTTATCTGTTTTTATTATCCTTGAGCCTGATAAATATAAAAGAACATAAAATAAGCCATGATTTGGTGAAGAATTAACGGAACTTCACCTGAGATTTGTCTATTTCGCCCCCCAAAACAATCCAAAATAGAAGAATTCAATGAGTAATATCGGCACAAAGTTTATTCTCGCACAACGGTTCGTATTCGACCCAAACAGCAATTCACTTGTCGATCAAATGAGCGACGGTGAAGTCGTACGTCTTGGTAGCAATGAAAGCCGCATTCTCTTGATGCTGTCAGAAAGGCCTAATGAAGTTATCACTCGTAATGAATTGCATGAGTATGTTTGGCGAGACCAAGGCTTTGAGGTGGATGACTCAAGCTTAACGCAAGCCGTATCGACTCTGAGAAAGATGCTCAAAGACTCGACTAAATCTCCTGAATTCGTAAAGACAGTACCGAAGCGCGGTTACCAATTTATTGCGACCGTTGAGCGCTCTGCGCCACTGTCATCAAATGATCAGCCAGTAGCCGCTGAAATTGCAGAAAATGACGTTGAACCTATCCTAACGTTTGCAACGCCTGCAGCGACTGAACAAGCAATCACTGACACATTTGAACCTGAGCCAATTACAAAAGTTCAACAAACTAAAGTGGCAGTAGAACCAGCAACCGCTCCTGTTGTAGCTCCGGCTAAAAGCACCAATAAATGGTTAACATTTTGGTTACTGCTTGCCGCTTTCATCATGCCGATTCTCGTTTTAACGTTTACTACCCCGGTGGAGTCCGAGTTCACGGTTTTGACTGAAGTGGATGGTGTAAAGGTTCAATCACCGGTTAACCACCCAGACCTCAGCAGTTGGCTGCCAGCAATAGAAAAGTGTGTATTAAGTTACAACACGAGTCACACTGGTGTGTTAAAGCCGGCTGAAGTGATCGCTACAGGAGGACAAACCAATAACCTTGCCCTCAATTACATTCACCCGCAAGATTACTCGAGCGAAAATGTAACCCTAAGAATTTACGCAAACCAGTCGGATGTAAACGACATTTGTAACGGTGGTAAGTAACATGAAATTAAAAGTATCGATTATCTTACTGGTTCTATCGGCATTTTTGAGTGGTTGGCTATATTGGAGCAGCAATGCAAAAGTAGAGCGCTTGCTCACTCAGCATGAATGGCAGTCGAGAATGGTGACGCTGATTAGCGATAACAAGCAAGCTGACTCAATAGGCCCACTTCGTAGAGTTGAACTATCATCGAATGCGAAATACCTACCAAATGGTACATATTTAAGAATGTCAGTGGTTAGACTTTACGGTAATCAAACTGAGCCTGCGAATGTCATCAACATCTCTGAAACGGGTCAGTGGGATATTAACGATAACTACTTACTGGTTTCGCCAACGGAGTTTAAAGATGTGACCTCGGCTCAGCGCCAAGACTTTTCAGAAGAACAGCTAGAGCTGATCACTCAAGTCATTAAGATGGACGCAGAGCAAAGCCGCCGCATAGATATTGTTAACCCGAAGGCACTGCTACTGACTAGCTTAAATCATGGTTCTACCGTATTGTTTTCAAACTAAGATTGGATCGCTATTTACTGTTTATGAATAGCTGAATACCATGAAACGGTAAACCAATAGAAAAAAGGGGCATGAAGCCCCTTTTTTGTTAGCCGTTGGTATCAAATTACGGATGTAGCATTTTAAGGATTAACCATGAAAACGGAACAACCTAATCTGGCGCCAGCGAAAGAGACAGCAACAAAAGCCACAATCGCGATACACTATTGCCGTCAATGCAATTGGATGCTTCGCTCTAGTTGGTTATGCCAAGAGCTACTGCATACCTTCAGTGAAGAAATTGAACAAGTGAGCTTACACCCAGACACAGGAGGCAGGTTCGAAATCTTTTGTAATGGTGTGCAGATTTGGGAAAGAAAAGCAGATGACGGTTTTCCAGAGGCGAAAGTTCTGAAGCAAAGAGTACGAAACATCATTGCTCCAGACAGAGATCTCGGCCACGTGGACTCAAAATAAGCCTTTCACAGCCGATCCAATGATTTAAAGCTGACCACTCACGAGAACATCACCTTCAAGGCTAATGACTTTGAAGGTATTGTTTTCATAGATGCCATAGCTTGCCGCGTGTCCCTCTCGTGGGAATGTCACCGAGCTAGGGTTAAAGATAAAGATGTCATCTTGGTATTCGGCGACAGGAATATGGGTATGACCGTGTGCAATGATATCGCCCGCCTTCAACGCAGGGCGTTTATTGGTGTTGTACAAATGGCCATGCGTTAGGAAGATACGCTGGCCTGATTCTAATAGCACCCACGAGTAATCCATCATCATTGGAAAAGACAACAACATCTGATCCACTTCGCTATCGCAGTTACCACGAACGGCAATGATCTCTTGAGAAAACGCATTCAACTTATCTGCAACCGCCGGCGGGTTGTATCCTTCTGGAATCGGATTTCTTGGTCCATGATTCAGAATGTCACCCAATAGAACTAAATATTGCGCACCAGATGCTTGGTAGAGTTCTAATACCTTTTCTGTTGCTGGCAGCGAACCGTGTAGGTCTGAAGCAAAAAATAATTTCACACGTACTTCTCCATAAAATTTATGAGCCTATTGTACGTATCTAAATGCTACACGTCATCTCTCGCCATACCATTGATCACGATATTATTGTAACTAACCATACCGACTATCTTGTTATCACGAACTACTGGCGCACGACTGATACCAAAGCGTTCAAACAGGCGAGCGCAATACTTTACGTTCATCTCAGCAGACACGCTTAGCGCTGGCTTGGTCATGATCTCATAAACATTGGTTCGCTTTGGAGATCGGTTCTTAGCCAGTACTTTCTTGGCAATGTCATTCATCAATACGATGCCGTATTCGTCATCTTCGTGGCGCTTATCGACAATGATTGCCTTCACTTTGTGCTTTTTAGCCATCTCTATCGCTTCTAACACCGTGGTTAGCCCATCGATAATCACATACGTATTGGCCATGACATCGCCTACTCGGATCTTTTCACTGGTACTCATAGCTCATCCTCCACAACCTTAGTTAATGTCTCGACTTGATGTGCAACCCCGACTGCATCTTCGATATCGATCTGCACCGCTATACCTTGTCCTGACTCTTGGTCAAACTCACCGACTTCGCCAATAGTTTCAAGAATATGCCTAGCTAAGTGTTCCTCAACCACAAACAGCAACACATCTTTTTGTACCTCTAGCGTTAGGCCAAAGAAGGTGGTTTTTTGGTTTAAGCCTTGCCCTCTGGCGTTGTTAATCACCGTTGCTCCAGTCGCGCCCGCATCACGCGCGGCATCGAGCACAGTGTCGGTCTTGCTCTCTTCTACAAACGCTAGGATAAGTTTAAAGCGCATCTTTGCTCTCCTTAGAGGTATGTAAACGGTTTAACCATTGTGTTATTTGGGCATAGCCCATCACTGAAATGATGGGAAATAAGCTGGCAAAGGCGATCAATCCAAAGCCATCAATGACAGGATTTCTTCCTGGTACGGTTGAAGCAAGTCCAAGCCCGAGCGCCGTCACTAAAGGGACTGTCACCGTTGATGTAGTGACGCCACCCGAATCGTAGGCTAATGGGATAATGAGTTTTGGGGCGTAAAAGGTTTGAATGACCACGACGACATAACCAAAAATGATGTAGTAATGGATCGGGTCACCCGCAACGATACGGTAGCTGCCCAGAGAGATACCGATAGCAACGCCCAATGCCACGGCGATCCTCAGCCCATTGACGCTGATACTGCCACCGGAAACTTGGTTCGCCTTAATCGCTACAGCTATCAAAGAGGGCTCGGCTATCGTGGTGCTGAAACCAATACAAAACGCAAACAGGTAAACCCAGTAATAATCAAACCAAACCAAAGCAAGACCAGAACTGATCTTAAACTCAGTCAAAAAGCTTGGCTCGGTGAGTTGCATTGCCATCGTCTCCCCTAGAGGGAATAACGCGAGCTCCAATCCCATCAAAAAGAGTGATAAGCCAAGAATGACGTAGAAGAAACCGATCAGCACTTTGGCTAGGTTATTGACTGGCTTTCGTAATACCGCCAACTGAAAACCGAAGATGATGATCGCAATCGGGATCACATCCATCACAGTGCCGAGAAAGGTGTCGATAAATTGTTGAACACTGATCATGTCACCACCATCCCGTACACCATGACAAACATCATCGGCAGCAACGAAGCAAACGCGATCAACCCAAAACCATCTATCATCGGATTACGCCCTTTAATTGCCGAGGCTAAACCCACCCCTAACGCAGTTACTAATGGGACGGTGATCGTCGATGTCGTTACTCCACCAGAGTCATACGCAATTCCAATGATGTTTTCCGGAGCAAATGCAGTGAGCACGACCACTCCAATATATCCACCGATGATCATGTACTGGATTGGCCAACCTTTTAAGATTCTCAGCACACCGAGTAAAATAGCGATACCGACTGACAGTGCCACAGTAAAGCGCAGGCCATTGGCATACTGCTCCATTTCATCTAACGTATTGGGGATTACACCTCCCTCAGCTGCCACTTCTGCGGCTTCGGCAGCGACTGCGGTTAACGCTGGCTCGGCTATGGTGGTACCAAAACCCAAACAAAAAGCGAAGATCAATAACCAGAACACACTCCCCTTTCTGGCAAATGCTTGAGCCATCGATTCGCCAATTGGAAACAACCCCATTTCAAGGCCAAAGATAAAGAAAGTGAGTCCAAAAACGACGAGCACTAAGCCAGTCAGAATAGATAAAAGATGAGGAAGTGGCTCTTGTAAGACAGCAAGCTGGAAGAAAGCGATTACCGCCACGATTGGCAATAGATCCCTCAGGCTACCTAACATGGATCGAAACAAAGCAAGCACCGCCGTCATCGCAATTCCTTGTCGCTGATTATGAATTAATAATAATCATGGCAAATCCTTATCATTGCTTATGTGACAAATATTACGCAGTTGGTAACATATCCGAGTAAAGTGCATAAGTGTGATGACGGTACACATCCTGACTTGATGAATTTAATTTCACTCCTTTGTAAATTGAAAAAGGCGTAATTTGGGCATCACACGATTGAAACCTTATGATCGTTATAGTGATTTTTTCGTATTGATTGGCGACTAAAAACAAGCCATGTCTATAATTATGTTTAATAGGGAGATTGGTATGAAGATATTGTTAACGGGTGGTACTGGATTTATTGGCTCTGAATTGGTCAAGAGTTGGAACACTGACGACGTGACATTGCTGACGCGGAGTCCTGAAAATGCGAAGCAAAACCTAAATCACCTCAACCAGAACAACCTTCATTACATTCAATCCCTTGATGAGCTCAGTGATCTCAATGACTTTGATGTGGTGGTCAACCTCGCGGGTGAGCCGATTGCCGATAAGCGTTGGAGTACAGAACAAAAAGAGAGGATCTGTAACAGCCGCTGGCACATCACTGAAAAGCTGGTCGAATTAATTCATGCCAGTAGCAACCCGCCACACGCTTTTATTAGCGGTTCAGCCGTGGGTTACTATGGCGATCAACAGCAGCACCCGTTTGACGAGTCACTGCAAGTAGAAGATGAAAGCTTTCCTCATAAAGTCTGTGCCCACTGGGAAGAGATAGCCAAGAGAGCACAATCAGAAAGCACACGCGTGATACTACTGCGAACAGGGGTTGTACTTGGCGAGAATGGCGGCGCACTCAAGAAGATGCTATTGCCTTATAAACTCGGCGTCGGTGGTCCAATAGGTTCAGGTGAGCAGTACATGCCATGGATTCACATTCTCGATATGGTGAGAGCCATCAATCACTTGTTGTCACTCCCCCACGCTCAAGGGGAATTCAATATGTGTGCCCCTCACCCTGTGACCAACAAACTGTTCAGCAGCACGTTAGCGAAACAATTAGGCCGACCGCATTTCTTATTCACGCCGAAATGGGCAATGTCGATTCTCATGGGGGAATCATCTTGTTTGCTATTTGACAGCATTCGCTCCAAGCCGAAGAAACTCACTGAGATGGGATTCATCTTTAGTTACTCAAGAATCGAGCCAGCACTAAAAAACTTGTTACAACATCAAGACTAATTCTTTACCCTAGAGCGATAGAGACTCTAATAAAGGATTAAGTGTGAACAAGTCGATTCTGATTACCGGTTGCTCAACAGGTATTGGCTATACATGTGCTCATGCACTTCAAAAGCGTGGTTTTCATGTCATTGCATCTTGTCGTGATCCACAAGATGTTCAACGCCTTCAAGATGAAGGCCTCACCTGTATTCAATTAGATCTTTCCAACCAAGAAAGTATTGAGCATGGCGCCAAGCTTGCTATTGATCTCGCACCTAATGGATTGTATGGATTATTCAATAACGGTGCTTACGGTCAAGCAGGGGCACTAGAAGACTTACCGACCCAAGGACTCAGAGAACAATTCGAAACCAACTTCTTTGGTTGGCATCATCTCGTCTGTCAGATCCTTCCGCACATGCGCGAGCGTGGCGAAGGTCGAATCGTACAAAACAGTTCCGTATTAGGTTTTGCAGCCATGAAGTATCGTGGTGCTTATAATGCTTCTAAATTCGCGATTGAGGGTTGGACAGATACCTTACGATTAGAACTGCATGGCAGCGGTATACAGATCTCATTACTGCAACCAGGGCCAATTGAGACTCAATTTAGAACCAATGCCTTGAAAGCGTTTAATAAATGGATCAACATTTCTGGCAGCGCCCACCAAGACGCTTACCAACAACAAAAAGATCGACTCGAAAAAGAATCATCGAATAACGCTTTTGTCCTGCCTCCAGAAAGTTGTATTGAGCCGGTATTCCATGCTCTCACCGCCGACAAACCCAAGCTAAGATACCGAGTTACGACCCCGACTAAAGTGTTCGCGGTATTGAAAAGGATTCTACCGAGTCGCTTGCTAGACCCTATTTTGAGAAAAGCTGCATAAATTACTAACTTTGAATGCAGAGTCGCAAACTTTAATGTAACGATGTAATTTTTCCGTAACAATAAGATGTCATGATTATCCTATCCCATCAGTTATTCCCAATTGATGGTTCTACTCTGGAAATCTCATGACTTTAAACCGCCTTAATTGGGTAGGTGTGGGTCTGGCGATTACGTTGTTTATTCTGTTTTGAGTATCTCACGCAACGCCTCACTGACTACCTCGATGATAACGCTATGCCTTCCATGTTGAGATAACAATTATATCAACATCGAAGCATAGCGTTTTTCTATTTTTGGTTCTTTTTATCCGAGATAACCGAGTTAGATCTTGAAGTTACCGACTAATCCCCCCATATTTGCAACGTATCCACAAAACAAACCTCAAGGAACGTAAATGCAATCTCCGCATATTGTTGAACTTAATGAGCAGAACTTTCGTCAAGTATTAGAAGGTTCGATGCAGACCCCTGTACTCATCCATTTTTGGGCACCAATGAGCCAAGAGAGCGCCCAAGTCATTCCTGAACTGCAAACTTTAACTCAGCAATACAACGGCGCCTTCACCTTAGCCCTGCTCAATTGCGAACAAGAGCAAGCTATTGCTAGCCAGTTTGGTGTTCAAGCACTGCCCACTATTGCACTGTTTGTTAATGGTCAGCCAGTCGATGGGCTCGGTGGCCCTCAAAGCATAGAAGCTATTGTCGATATGCTCAGCAAACACCTTCCTAGCCAAGATGAACTTGCTTTGCGTCAGGCTCTTGAGCAAATGCAAGCTGGCGAGCACACACAGGCACTAGCAGCAATGCAGCAACTTCCAGCAGAGCTGACGAATAAAGGTGAAGTAAAACTGGCGATCGCAGAGTGTTTGTTAGAAACGCAACAATTTGACCTTGCTGAAACTCAGCTAGCAACTATCCCTCTTGAGTACCAAGACAACTACTACAAAGGCTTAGTTGCAAAGCTTGAACTTCATAAACAAGCAGCAGACAGCCCTGAAATACAAGCATTAGAAGCCGCTCTTCAGCAAAATCCGAGCGACGCTAAAACAGCATCTGAATTAGCATTGCAATATCACCAAGTGAACCGCAGTGAAGAAGCTATGGATCTATTATGGTCTTTCCTAGCCAAAGATCTTAATGCTCTCGATGGTGACATGAAGAAAGAGTTCATGGACATCTTGAGTGCGCTTGGACAAGGTAACCCAGTTGCCAGTAAGTACCGTCGACAACTGTACTCTCTGCTTTACTAGTTAAACCTAAAAAGCCGTAGATTAAACATCGAAAATTGACAATTCAATCAATTAGTTTATCGCATAATAGAATGTAAAATGGGCCATAAAATCAATGATTTATGGCCCATTTCTCGTTTATAAATTTGCTCAGAATTTAAATATGAGCCAGTATCAATACTGAACTATCAAAAACTCAAACTTGCAAAGGATTTTGTATGCCTATTGATACCTTGATTACTATCGGCGTCTTTACTGCCGTCGCACTGTTATTTATCTTCGCTGGCGTAAAAACCGTTCCACAAGGCAACAACTGGACCGTTGAACGCTTCGGGCGATACACACACACCCTTAAACCGGGTCTTAACTTAATCATTCCATTTATTGATAAAGTTGGACAGCGCATCAGCATGATGGAGCGTGTTCTCGACATCCCAGCACAAGAAGTCATCTCCAAAGATAATGCAAATGTGGTTATCGATGCGGTTTGTTTTGTTCAAGTTATCGACGCGCCTAAGGCAGCTTATGAAGTGAATGACCTTGAACATGCGATCCGTAACTTAACCCTCACCAATATCCGTACTGTGCTTGGCTCGATGGAACTGGATGAGATGCTGAGTCAGCGTGACATGATCAATACCAAGCTACTGAACATCGTTGATGAAGCGACAAACCCTTGGGGCGTAAAAGTCACCCGTATCGAAATTAAAGACGTACAGCCACCAGCAGACCTTACTGCTGCGATGAATGCCCAGATGAAAGCCGAGCGTAATAAACGTGCTGATATCTTAGAAGCAGAAGGTGTACGACAAGCTGAGATCTTGAAAGCAGAAGGCCACAAGCAATCAGAGATCCTGAAAGCAGAAGGTGAGAAGCAAGCGGCAATATTGCAAGCAGAAGCCCGTGAGCGTGCCGCAGAAGCAGAAGCTAAAGCGACAGAAATGGTATCAACGGCAATTGCTCAAGGTGACATGCAAGCGGTCAATTACTTCATTGCACAAGGTTACACCGACGCATTGAAATCTATAGGCCAAGCTGAAAACGGCAAGATCATCATGCTACCACTCGAAGCAACTGGCCTTATGGGTTCTGTAGCGGGTATCGCGGAGATGTTTGCACATAAGAATGACAAAGGTAGTAAGGACTAACTTATGGTCGAATTACTAGAACAAGTAAACCACTGGCATTGGTTAGCGTTTGGTCTAGCATTGTTAGCGCTTGAGCTAATTGGAACCGCTGGTTACTTTTTATGGATAGGCATATCTGCCATGCTGGTCGGTGCCCTATTAGGAGCATTACCAATTGGTTGGCAGATGCAATGGCTGTCCTTTGCTAGCTTCTCTCTTATTACCACTTGGTTGTGGTGGAGAAGACAACTCTCGAATGACAAGCAATCGGATGCAGGGCGAGAGTTAAACCAAAGAGAAAAGCAATTGGTAGGTCAAACCGTTATTTTAAGTGAAGACGTAAAGAAAGGTAGCTGTCGAATTAAGTTCGGTGACTCTTCTTGGTCAGCAAAGGCCAGTCAAGATATTCCATCTGGAACCGAAATTAAGATTGTCGCTTTAGACGGAATCGTTCTAATAATAGAACCTTTATAAACAAGAGCTATATGAAGCCTGCATTTTCAATAAATGCAGGCTTTTTCTATTTTTGAACCTTAATAATATTCGAATTATCATTGCGATAGATTGAATTGAAAAAAAAATAAGTTCTTATTTCGTAAAGCTAAAAAGTTTGATTGAGCTAAAAAGGTATAAGAAAGCCAGATTTCTTACCCAATATATATATGAATAGTTAACCTTACTCTCGCTTATTTATAATTATTAAAAATGTTAAGTCCGTCCAATTTTTGAAATTTTCTTTTCCTTGTCCATACTTTCAATTATCTCAATTAGAGATAAACCTAATGGAGTTTGTATGAGACATTTTTTAATAATTCTAACGGCTATTTTCAGCTTGTCATTTGGAAGCGCTCTAGCGAGCAGTCAGTCTCCTGGTAACGGAAACATGGGGCCTATCGTTAAGTGTTCAGATGGTAACGCAGTCACTCATGTACCACTGTTGATCTGTAAACATTACGGCGGAAAGGTGCTGTGATAGGTGATTAAAGTCAGGCTAGTAATGAAATTGCTGCCTGACGATTATTTAGAACTGGAATAACCTAACTGCGGCCAGATAGATTATTCAAGATAGGACATTCCGTTGAAGTATCTCCAGGGCAGTCATGTACCCAAGATTGTAGCTGCACCTTCATCTTGTTTAACTCCGCAAGCTTCAACTCTATTTCATCTAACTTCTGAGTAGCCTTCTTCTTTACTTCGTAGCTTTGTCTGTTGGGATTCATTGCCAACTCAACCAGTGACTTACACTCATCGAGAGTGAAACCAACCATTTTAGCTCTCAAAACGAACTCTAACTGTTCGATATGAATCTCGCCATATTGCCTGTAACCATTTTCTGATCGGTGCGGTGGGCTCATCATGCCTTTACTTTCGTAAAAACGAATGGATTTCGCTGTTGTACCAACACGCTTCGCTACTTCACCAATATTCACAATCTTACCTGTAAGCCTAAAATGAAAAACCGCAGTACTGCTGTTATACAATACTGCGGTTGAAAAACATAGCTAGAGACTTACGTTAGAAGCCTACTCTTGCTCTAATAGCCAAATCATAGTTTGAGATTTTTCTTCGCTGTTTAGCTTATTGAACCAATATGAAACCATTTCGATTTCTTTTGAGCCTTCTAGTGATGTTGGGGTAGCGTTTTTACGATTCTTGAATGCCCAATCAGTCACAGCAGCTTGCTCTTCTTTTGTCGCTTGACCATACCAGTAATTAACCATCTCTTGAGCTTGAGACGCTTTTGGTTCTTCAGCAACTACAGCCGCAACAGGTACCGCAACCGGAGCAACAGCGATAGCCGTATGATTATTTGCACCGTTATAAATTGTGTCGATATACGCTTTCGGCACAATGAAAGTTGTACTCATCACTGAGTTTTGTCCATCAAGTGTAAATTCTAAATTCTTTTTTCTTGCTTGCTGGATGTCAGCTTCGCTCAATGGAAATTTAATATACTGAGTCTTTGTGCAGTGTTCGCTGCAGCTCTCTCTTGGAAGTTGTCTCTCTTCAAGGTCTATCGTCTTACCAAAAAAGCTAACGGTTTCGTATTCTTTATAGCTCTGGAAATAGCTTACATCCATGGTAATGGAAGATTCTGGAGCCGAATTCTGCGTTATTTCTTTGTTGTATGTAAAGTAGAGTGACGATTTCAGGATGTCTGCCCCGACATTCGCTTTACTTTCCGCTACATAAGATTGCCCAGTCACTTGAATGTAGCCACCTTTTGGCTGTACATCAGCAACTGAGTCTGCAAAATTACTTTGTGAATCGAGTGAACTACAAGCTCCCAAAAATAATGATAATACGACTACACTAACTTTATTCATTATGACTAATTCCTTATGTTCACTATGGAAAAACGCTGGCAAACAAAATTTACCAGCGTTTTGATTTTTATCTAACTGTTTAAGCTAAAGATTCTAGCTTAGAAACCGTATTCAAGACCAACGCGAGTTACGATATCTGTATCAGCGTCACCAACAGTACGACCCGCTACACGTAGGTAAGGTACGAAACCGTTATGAACAGCCATTAACTGACCAGAAATAGTGTTGCTGTCTGAGTTAGCGTCTTTCTTACCGTTTGTTTCAGACTCAAGGTTAGCTGCGTAGCCTAGTTTGAAACCGATTGGACCATTCCAGTATTGACCGATGATAGAGTAAGAATCTTGAGTTACTTTGCGGATGCTGTTATCTAGCTCTTCGCCTTTATATGCTGCAGCGAAACCGAAACCTGCTGGTAGGCTAGCTTCGAAACCAACAATGTATGCGAATGTATCATCATCGTAACCAGCTACTTCAGGAGCCTGTTCTGGGTTACCGTTTTCATCAAAAGACCAATCACCACCAGACGCGGCAACGACACGAGTACCAGATTCAACCGCACCCATTAATGTTACTTTCTCGAAGCTGTACTTAGCACTTGCGCCAACAAAGTTTGCGTCACGAGTTGCTGCACCACCACCGTTGTCGTTATCGTCACGACCAACAGAAGCTGCAAAAGAGAAACCGCCAAATTTAGCTGAATCGTAACGAACTTGGTTAGATTGACGATCGTAGTGACCGTTGATGCCGCCCCAATCGAATACAGAACCTAGACCAGGGTTAGAGAATGGCCAGTCGACGATTTCGTATAGTGGAGTAAGAACACGACCCACACGCAGGTTACCCCAAGAGCCAGAAGCACCAACGAACGTATCACGGAAACCAAGCACACCGCCTGAAACGCCGCCATGACCCCAGTCTGTGCTATCTACGTAGCCAGATTCAATCTGCATTGTGATTAATACGTCATCAAACATCTCTTTATGAGCACGGAAGCCGATACGAGATTCATTCTCTACAGCGTAACCAGTACTAGAGTCGTTGTTGTCAGTTGTGTTGTAGTTAACTAGAGAGATAGCTGCAACACCGTATACGTCAACGTTGAAATCAGAGTTGATACCAACTTCTTTCGCCATTACGCCTGTCGATAAAAGTGCAACGGATGCACCTAGTAGAGTACGTTTGAAAATTTTGTTTTCCATGGAATAAAACTCCTAAAAATGGATATAGCTGTTTGAATATTCCCCGCCTAAAGTTGGCCGCCGTAGAGAGAAATACCTTTTCTTGTTTGAGAACCCTAAACTCTGAATTCTCTATTTCCTTTCTGGTTATACACATCATGTGCATCCATGGCATTAAGACTAACTTCGCCCTCAAAAAGATCAATGAGAACTTAATTTTCATCTAAAAAAATATGAGTTGGTGCAAATTTAATAGGTACTTAGTGATCCAGATCGATAAATAGAAAAATCCTCACCAAAACAAAATCAATACCAATAAATTCAACAACTTGAGGTAATTATCACTTTGTAAAAATAGATATGACTCGCATTTTTGATACAACTACAATGGTATTTCATTAATGTTGAGCAGCGTCACTGTCCTGATTTTAGAGTTCGTATAGGAACAAAATTCTCAACAATTAAAAAGCCCTCATTTTTATATCAGAAACAAAAAAGGCACTCCCTTGAAAGGAGTGCCTTTGAGCTTTTTTTATCTGTATTTACTTACGAAATAAGGGCTATTAGATCTTCTTCTGTTCTTATTTCGATACCTAAATCTTGTGCTTTAGTTAATTTAGAACCCGCAGCTTCACCGGCAAACAAGATGTCCGTTTTCTTCGATACGCTACCCGTCACTTTCGCACCTAATGCTTGTAACGCAGCTTTAGCTTCACTTCGACCTAATTGCGACAATGAGCCTGTTAACACAACGACTTTACCTTCTAATGGTAGCTCTTGGTCATCGGCAGCTTCTTTGATGATTGGCCAATTCACACCTAGCTCTATCAGCTGATCGACGACCGCTCTGTTTTTCTCTTGTGAGAAGAAGCTGGTGATATGGCTAGCAACGATGTCACCAATATCTGACACTTCAACTAATTGTTCATGAGTAGCTGCTTGAACCAGTTCCAACGTCTTAAAGTGTTGCGCTAAGTTCATCGCTGTCGCCTCACCGACTTCACGAATACCGAGTGAATAGAGGAAACGCGCTAACGTCGTGTCTTTAGCTTTATTCAACGCACTCACGACGTTCTGTGCCGATTTAGGCCCCATTCGGTCAAGAACAGTAATCACGCCAGCACTTAGCTTAAATAAATCAGCAGGTGTTTCGACCATTTCACGGTCCACAAGCTGCTCAATAACTTTCACGCCCAGTCCATCAACGTCTAGCGCCTTTCTAGAAACAAAGTGTTTAAGTGCTTCTTTACGCTGCGCCTGACAGACTAAACCGCCAGTACAACGCGCTACAGCTTCACCTTCTACACGCTCAACCGCAGAACTACATATTGGGCAAGCATCAGGGAAAACAATGTCTCTAGCCGTTTCAGGGCGACGATCTAGTACAACAGCCACAATTTGCGGAATAACATCACCTGCACGGCGAATAATAACGCTGTCGCCTACCTTCACGCCTAAACGCGCAATCTCATCGGCATTGTGTAAAGTGGCATTGCTGACTGTCACGCCACCAACGAAGATAGGTTCAAGTTTAGCAACCGGCGTAATAGCACCAGTACGGCCCACCTGAAATTCAACGTCATTGAGCAGTGTAATCTCTTCTTGAGCTGGAAACTTATAAGCAATTGCCCAACGTGGCGCTCTAGCAACAAAACCAAGCACTTCTTGAGCCGCGATATCGTCGACTTTGATAACAACGCCATCAATCTCGTAAGCCAGAGCATCACGACGAGTCATAATATCTTGGTAATAGGCTTTCACGTCTTCGAGAGAGCTCAGTTGCTTAGTCTCGGGGCACATAGGTAAGCCCCAACCTTTAAGCTGTAAAAAGCGTTGGTAGTGACTATTTGATAGCTCAGCGCCTTGTACAACACCGACACTGTATGCGTAGAAAGCTAGCGGACGTTTCGCAGTAATACGGGAATCAAGCTGACGCAGGCTACCTGCGGCGGCATTACGTGGGTTAACAAATACTTTCTCGCCTTTCTTCAACGCCATCTCATTCAACTTATCGAAACCCGCTTTTGGCATAAACACTTCGCCACGAACTTCAATACGCTGCGGCCAGCCTTCACCTTGTAACTTAAGTGGGATAGAGCTGATCGTACGCACGTTTTCAGTGATGTTTTCACCCGTCGCACCGTCACCACGAGTCGCAGCCTGAACTAAAATACCATTCACATAGAGTAGGCTAACGGCAAGGCCATCAAGCTTAGGTTCACAACAGAAAGTCTTGAGGTTAGCGGTTGGCGCTCTATCAGACATTCGCTTATTGAACGCATCCAAATCTTCATCAGAGAAAGCATTGTCCAGAGAAAGCATTGGGATCTCATGAGTCACTTGAGTGAAACCATCGAGAGGCTGACCACCAACACGTTGGCTCGGAGAATCTACCGTCACTAGTTCCGGGTTCTCTTCTTCGATCTTTAGCAATTGCTGCATTAATCGATCGTACTCGACATCAGGGATCTCAGGGCTATCTTCTACGTAATAACGAACGGCGTGATAATGCAGAGTTTCTCTTAACTGCTCTAAGGTAACTTGAATCGATTCTTTCATATCATTCTCTATCGTGATTGAAATATCAAAAAGGGCTCCCTTAGGAGCCCTTTTCTATAAATATAGATTATTTACAAGGCTAAACAATACGGCTAGGCATTCGATGCCGTCATAAAGTCTCTGATTTGCTTGCGGTAGTCAGATAAACGGTTTGGTGTCATTAAGTTGCGTGACTCATCCAACACGTTTCCGCCCATATCGTCAGCAATTTTCTGCGCCGCACTCAGCATCACATTGAAGTTTTGATCAGCTTGACCATAACAAGGCAACGTCATAAAGAACGAAATACCTTTAGTCGTGAAGTCAGCAGGATCATCATGTTCTAGCGTCCCTGGCTGCATCATGTTTGCAACGCTGAAAATAACCTTTGGTGCATCTGTAGATTGTGCAAAGCAGTGGTAAATAGACATCTCACCATAAGTTAAACCGTTGTTCTCCATGCTGCGGAAAAGTTCAGTCCCAACGAATGGGATCTCTCCAGCACAGTGAACATTAAGAACGATCACTTCTAAACCAAGTTCTTCATCTGGTTTTGCTTCTTCAACAGTCGCACTTTGCGGAGTCACGACTTCTTTCGCAACAACGGGCTCTCTTTGAGTAAGCGTTTCGTTTGGAACGACTGGCTCATCAACTGTTTCAGAAGGCTCTTCAAACGAACCGTACTGCACTTTAAAGCCGGCATGGTTTTCTTTTTGCTCGTCAGTCAACTCAAAGCTTGGAACTTCAGGCTCAACGTCCTTCTCTTCCTCAATCACTTCAGGTTCACTTTCAACCTTAATTGGGTCTTCTACGCTGAAAGAAGGAAGATCATTTAATTCGATATCATCTTCGTAAGCTTCTTTCGCTTGTGGCGCTGTTAGCGGATCTGAGTCGATCAGCGGATCAGTATCAGAGGGTGAAACAGCAAAATCCGGCTCTTTACGTTCTTTTCGGATTATCTCAAAATCATCTTCTGGGGCGAATGAACGGTTTGGAATAGTTTCTGCTTCATCTAAGCTGTCGTTATCAAGCTTACCGAGCGGCTTATCTCCAAACTTTGCTTTCCCTTCTTTTTTACTCGTCCATAGACCATGGAACAATAATGCGGCGATAGCTAATGCGCCAACAATAATGAGTACAAATCGCAATTCCTGCATTTTTCGCTCTCAGCTTTCTTAGTCAACTAGCTATAAACACGCTGTCACTAAGTTGGGTTAATTTGGCTAATCTCACTACTCTATCAAAAGTAGCCACTGTTTTAGAACAACTTAATACAATTAGTTCCTTACATGGTGTGATTTTCACCACGCTTTTTTTCTTAATTTCGGTCGAGTACACTAGACATGTTTGCTATTTAACCAAATTCACATGTGACCTAATTTAAATATGACTATTGAATCTGTTCCCCGCTCCGGCTTTGGCTATTTTATTTTCGGAATAAAAATCGCTTTATCACCGAGCATTCGTAAGTTTGTACTAATGCCACTTATCGCGAACGTGTTACTCGTTGGTGGTGCCTTGTTTTATATCTTCTCCAACCTAAACACTTGGATTGAAGGTTGGATTGGTGCATTGCCAAGTTTCTTGTCGTGGTTGTCATACATTTTATGGCCATTACTTGTGTTAACCGTCTTGGCCACATTCTCGTATTTCTTTAGCACGCTCGCTAACTTCATTGCCGCACCGTTCAACGGTTTACTCGCGGAAAAAGTTGAAGAGTTGTTGAGCGGTAAAAAAGTTAATGACGATGGTTTACTTGATGTCCTCAAAGATACCCCACGTATATTAGCGAGAGAATGGCGCAAGCTTGTCTACATTCTGCCAAAAGCGATCGGTTTATTCCTACTTTTGTTAATTCCAGCACTAGGGCAAACCGTTGCTCCGTTTTTATGGTTCATTTTCACAGCATGGATGTTAGCGATTCAATACGCCGACTACCCGTTCGATAACCATAAAATCAAATTTGATGACATGAGAAACAATTTGAAACAAAAACAAGGCAAGAGCTACAGCTTTGGCGCGCTTGTTTCTGTGTTCACCACAATTCCAATTCTAAACCTGATCGTAATGCCCGTTGCCGTTTGCGGCGCGACGGCAATGTGGGTTGCTGAGTTTAAAGACCAAGCTCTGCGTTCTCGTCTATAATTCTCGTCTATTACCCCGCCTATACTTCCTAATTTCGCCTATCTTTTTGAAGTTCTGATTTCAATAAAGATAGGCGTGAATTCTGCTACATATCTATATGATATAACTTTTTAATCCTTTTACCTTTTTTTCAACTTGTTTAATCTAAATTCAAGCTGAATAAACATCGTAAGACACTAGACGGTAAAGTGATTGATATACTACGTTTAGTTCTGTCATTAAATGAAGGAATATCGCATGAGCAAGATCTACGAAGACAACACCCTAACGATTGGTAACACACCTCTAGTCCGCCTTAACAAAGTAAGCAAAGGTAACGTCCTAGCTAAGATCGAAGCTCGTAACCCAAGCTTCAGTGTTAAATGTCGTATCGGTTCAAACATGATCTGGGAAGCAGAAAAAGCGGGTACGCTTAAGCCAGGTATCGAGCTTGTTGAACCTACCAGTGGTAACACAGGTGTTGCACTTGCATTCGTAGCAGCAGCACGCGGTTACAAACTAACGCTAACTATGCCTGAATCAATGAGCCTAGAACGTCGTAAGCTGCTTAAAGCGCTTGGCGCAAACCTAGTGCTGACTGAAGCACCAAAAGGTATGAACGGTGCGATTGCTAAAGCAGAAGAGATTGTTGCTTCAGACCCAGACAAGTACCTACTACTTCAACAGTTCAACAACCCAGCCAACCCACAAATTCACGAGCAAACGACTGGTCCTGAAATTTGGGAAGCAACAGACGGCGAAATCGACGTGTTTGTAGCGGGTGTTGGTACGGGCGGTACTATCACAGGTACAAGTCGTTACATTAAAGGTGAAAAAGGCAAAGCGATCACTTCAGTAGCGGTTGAACCAGCAGAGTCTCCAGTGATTGCACAGGCACTTGCAGGTGAAGAAATCAAACCAGCTCCACACAAAATTCAAGGTATCGGTGCAGGTTTCATCCCTGGAAACCTAGATTTAGAGATTATTGACCGTGTTGAATCGGTAACTTCTGAAGAAGCGATCGAGATGGCTCAACGCCTAATGAAAGAAGAAGGTATTCTTGCTGGCATCTCATCTGGCGCGGCAGTAGTAGCAGCGAACAGAATCGCCGAACTACCTGAATTTGCAGGAAAAACTATCGTTACTGTACTACCAAGCTCTGGTGAGCGTTACCTAAGCACAGCCCTATTTGCTGGCATCTTTACGGAAAAAGAGAACCAACAATAATATGTGGTCAAATCAATTTTTCGTCCAAAAAAGCCCCGTTTAGGGGCTTTTTTGTTGATCCCTGCCCCACCTTTGGTAATATCAGGTCTGTTTTATTTTTCGCTTCAAAATAAAAGAAGCAATAAACAAATTCTGAAAGTCATGAGTACTCAGCAAAAGACGACCATGGCTGGATAAAAATTTATAACCAGTCTAAGTTCTAACACGAACATGGCGTACTAGCCTCTAGCGCATTTGGGCTAAAGCAGTTAAGCTAATCTGGTTACAAACTTACAAAAAATAAATTAATTGGGGTATATAAAATGTACGAGAAGCAAGTAGAAATCACAGCAGAAAACGGTCTTCACACTCGTCCAGCTGCACAGTTCGTTAAAGAAGCAAAATCTTTCGACGCTGACATCACAGTGACTTCTAACGGCAAAAGCGCTAGCGCGAAAAGCCTGTTCAAACTACAAACTTTAGGCCTAGTAAAAGGTACTAACGTTACTATTTCAGCTGAAGGTCCTCAAGCTCAGCAAGCAGTAGACCACCTAGTTGCTCTTATGGATCAACTACACTAATACGGTCTCCTTCTTTCAAAGCCATTTTGCATAGCAAAGTGGCTTTGTTCGAAATAGATAGGAATAAGCGCGACATTAGTCGACGACTTAAAGTCACACACTCTCCCGTTTACAGTTGAACAACTAAGGTAAGGCTATGATTTCAGGCATCCTAGCATCTCCTGGTATTGCTTTCGGTAAAGCACTACTACTTCAAGAAGATGAAATTGTCCTAAACACTCAATCTATCTCTGACGACCAAGTTGAAGCAGAAGTACAGCGTTTCTTTGACGCTCGTAACAAATCTTCTCAACAGCTTGAAGTTGTTAAGCAAAAAGCACTTGAAACTTTTGGCGAAGAAAAAGAAGCAATCTTTGAAGGCCACATCATGCTGCTTGAAGATGAAGAGCTAGAAGAAGAGATTTTAGCACTCATCAAGAAAGAAAAAATGCACGCAGACAACGCGATCCACACTGTGATCGAAGAGCAAGCTGTTGCACTAGAGTCTCTTGATGATGAGTACCTAAAAGAACGTGCAACTGATATCCGTGATATCGGTACTCGTTTCGTTAAAAATGCTCTAGGCATCAACATTGTATCTCTAGCAGATATCAATGAAGAAGTTATCCTAGTAGCTTACGACCTAACGCCATCTGAAACTGCACAAATCAACCTAGACTACGTTCTTGGTTTCGCTTGTGACATCGGCGGTCGTACATCTCATACTTCAATCATGGCACGTTCTCTTGAGCTTCCAGCTATCGTTGGTACTAACGATATCACTAAGCAAGTTAAGAACGGCGACATGCTTGTGCTAGACGCGATGAACAACAAGATCATCATCAACCCTTCTGAAGCTGAACTAGCAGAAGCTAAGAAAATCAAAGCAGATTTCGAAGCAGAAGCGGCTGAACTAGCAAAACTAAAAGATTTACACGCTGAAACTCTAGACGGTCACCGTGTAGAAGTTTGTGGCAACATCGGTACAGTAAAAGACTGTGACGGTATCCTGCGTAACGGCGGTGAAGGCGTTGGTCTGTACCGTACTGAATTCCTATTTATGGACCGTGACGCGCTTCCTACTGAAGAAGAGCAATACGTTGCTTACAAAGAAGTAGCAGAAGCAATGGAAGGCGAGTCAGTGATTATCCGTACTATGGATATCGGTGGCGACAAAGACCTACCATACATGGACCTTCCACAAGAGATGAACCCGTTCCTAGGCTGGCGTGCAGTACGTATCAGCTTGGATCGTCGTGAAATCCTACGTGACCAACTACGTGGCATCCTACGTGCATCTGCACACGGTAAACTACGTATCATGTTCCCAATGATCATTTCTGTTGAAGAGATCCGTGAACTGAAAAAAGCAATCGAAGAGTACAAAGTTGAACTTCGCGCTGAAGGCCTAGCTTTCGATGAAGAAATCGAAATCGGCGTAATGGTTGAGACTCCAGCAGCTGCTGCAATCGCACACCACCTAGCGAAAGAAGTATCTTTCTTCTCTATCGGTACTAACGACCTAACGCAATACACTCTTGCGGTAGACCGTGGTAACGAAATGATTTCTCACCTATACAACCCACTATCTCCTGCTGTTCTTACAGTAATCAAGCAAGTGATCGACGCATCACACGCTGAAGGTAAGTGGACTGGTATGTGTGGTGAGCTTGCTGGTGATGAGCGTGCAACGCTACTTCTTCTTGGTATGGGTCTAGATGAGTTCTCTATGAGCGGTATCTCTATCCCTAAAGTTAAGAAAGTAATCCGTAACTCTAACTTCGCTGAAGTTAAAGCTATGGCTGACGAAGCACTATCTCTACCAACAGCTGCTGAAATTGAAGCTTGCGTAGAAAAGTTCATCGCTGAGAAAACTCAGTAATCGCCAATCGCTTAATAACGTTAGACGGCTAAAAATAGTCGTCTAATTTGTTAGATTGGTATAGTATATTCTACAGAATAAAACTAAACGTTAGGAGCATGACACAATGGGTCTGTTTGACAAACTGAAAAAGCTTGTATCTGATGACAGCGCTGATGCTGGTGCAATCGAAATCATCGCACCTCTTTCTGGTGAAATCGTAAACATCGAAGATGTGCCAGATGTAGTTTTCGCTGAAAAAATCGTTGGTGACGGCATCGCGATCAAACCAGCTGGCGACAAAATGGTAGCTCCAGTTAACGGTACTATCGGTAAGATCTTCGAAACTAACCACGCATTCTCTATCGAGTCTGACGACGGTGTTGAGCTTTTCGTTCACTTCGGTATCGATACTGTTGAACTTAAAGGCGAAGGCTTCACTCGTGTAGCTGAAGAAGGTCAATCTGTTAAAGCTGGTGACACTATCATCACTTTCGACCTAGCGCTTCTAGAAGAGAAAGCAAAATCTACGCTTACTCCAGTTGTTATCTCTAACATGGACGAAATCAAAGAGCTGAACAAGCTTTCTGGTTCTGTAACTGTTGGCGAAACTCCAGTTCTTAAAGTAACTAAGTAATCTCGATTACTTATCTGCTTTAATTAAAACGCTACCTAAGGGTGGCGTTTTTTGTGCCTGCTATATAGTTCTAATGCCAGATTACCAGCCGCTTTGGCCTTATACCTAACAACTACAAATCCCCTTCTTCTTTGGGCCTCTCACGAACAGAGATCCCTGACATCTCGCTCGGTTCGATTCTGGGATGACGATTAAACACTATGGTTTAAGCCTGAGTGATTGTTACTCAAACCGACCTCTTCTATACAGTTAGCTATAGAGTCACCAATACCCAACTCCCGTCATTCCCTACAGTGAGGCACGAACGTGATAGGGAATCTCGCTTTCCAATCAACTACCAACACCACAACTCCCCTCTCTTCTCCAAATTTCAGGCAATAAAAAACCCAGCCGAAGCTGGGTCTGTTTAGCGCTCATCTCTCACCACGAGCTAATTTGTGGAAGCCTAACGTCAACACTATCGGTCAACGTGGCTTTTCAATCGATTAACCTAGTAGGCTAAGTGCCGAGTTCGGTGCTTGCTTCGCTTGAGCAAGAATCGAGCTTGAAGCTTGAGAAAGGATCTGAGACTTAGTCATCTGAGTCGTTTCTTTCGCGAAGTCGGTATCTTTAATACGGCTCTTAGATGCGTTAACGTTCTCGTTAATGTTGTCTAAGTTGCTGATAGCGTGGTCGAAACGGTTTTGGAAAGCACCTAGCTCAGCACGGTGACTGTCTACATACTTAAGGGCCGCATCGATTACTGCTACAGACTCTTGTGCGCCGCCAACAGATGTTACGTCGATAGTATCAACCGTTACGTCTTTAGCTGCTTGAATACCTAGCTCGCCCGCAAGACCGCCAGAGAAAGACACATCGCCGCTCACTTTGTTGTTGCCTGTGAACATTTGTAGCTTGCCGTCTTCAGTAACAGACGCTTTAACAGAATCTTGTTGACCGTTGATGTAAGTCGCTAGCTCTTCGATGTCATCACCCGCTTTTGCGCTGATGTCGATTTCTTGTGCTTGGCCGAAGTTGTCAGTGAACGACAGTTTTAGGTCGTTAGAGCCCGCTTGAACGTTCCAGTCTTTGTCTTTCGCGTTCTCAGTTTGGTAGCTCTTACCACCCATCTGAGCGTTATCAGAGCGCATGTCTTTCAGTTGAAGCATTACAGCTTCACCGTTATCCGCACCGATTTGGAATGATTTAGTACCGTGAGTACCGTTAAGCAGCTTGTTACCACCAAAAGACGTCGTTTCCGCGATACGGTTCAGTTCGTCGTTCAGTGCTGTTACTTCTTCTTGAATCGCTACACGCTCAGATTTTGAGTTTGAGCCGTTTGAAGATTGTAGAGACAAATCACGCATACGTTGCAGGATGTTAGTCGTCTCGTTCATTGCACCTTCAGCAGTTTGTGCAATTGAGATACCGTCGTTCGCGTTACGTACAGCAACATCAAGGCCACGACTTTGAACGTTCAAACGGTTCGAGATTTGTAGACCCGCAGCGTCATCTTTTGCGCTGTTGATTTTTGAGCCAGAAGCTAGACGCTCCATTGATGTTTGTTGTGCGCTGTTTGCATTGTTTAGGTAACGTTGCGCTGTCATCGCTGAAACGTTTGTATTTACATTCACTGCCATGGTGACTTCTCCAATTGATTTTCCGGTATAGCGGTTTCCGACGTCTCGGAAAACCAAGTAGTTATCTCTAAGTTACTTTTAATAACGGCGTGATTGGCGAAACCTTTAGGAAAAAAACAACAAATTTAAAGAAATAGCGGTAAAACAGAAGAAAGCGTGACTGGTCGTAAAATTATCGAAAAAAGATGAGAAAATCGCTAAAGTTGCCGGGAAGTCAGTCGAGTGAGAAATTGTATTTTTATTCGCCAAAAAGCACCGACCAAGCTGAAATGCTTTTATAAGATTGTAGGTAATTCATTAACCTAATAACGTTAAAGCTAGATTCGGCGCTTGCTTGGCTTGAGCAAGTATCGTTGTGCTCACTTGCTGCAGTATTTGTTGCTTGAGCATTTGAGTGGTTTCTTTGGCGTAGTCGGTATCTTTGATTCGACTGTTTGATGTCGCCAAATTCTCATGAACGTTTTCAAGATTGTTAATGGCATGATCAAAGCGGTTTTGCATTGCCCCTAATTCAGAGCGATGGCTATCGACATACTTCATCGCCGTATCCAAAATAGAGACGGCGCGCTGAGCACCACCCACATCCGTTACATTGATGTCATTAACTGACTCGTAATAGCCCGCTGACATCGAAAGCTCACTGGCTAATGAACCTGAAAAAGAGATGGTACCCGCGGTATCTTCACCTGACATATAAATCTGAAGTTGTCCGTCATCATTAACAGAAGCCGATAAGAGATCCGTTTGACCATTAATGTAAGTCGCCAACTCTTCGATATCATCGCCCGCTTTCGCGTTGATGGTGATCTCTTGTGGCTGACCAAAACGATCGGTAAACGACATCGTCATATCATTCTGGTTTGATTTCACTTCCCATGAATCACTGGCCATGCCATTAGCAACGTAGCTAAAGCCGCCCATGTTGATGTCATCAGTACGCATGCTTTTCAAACCAATCTGCACAGCTTCGCCCGAACTGCCACCAATCTGAAATGACGTACTACCAAAATTACCATTGAGAAGTTTTTTGCCACCAAAAGAAGTGGTCTCTGCAATACGATTCAGCTCATCGTTTAAGGCGGTAATCTCTTCTTGAATCGCCGTTCTTTCCGACTGGCTATTTGAACCGTTGCTTGCTTGTAGAGACAAGTCGCGCATGCGCTGCATGATATTGGTGGTTTCATTCATCGCGCCTTCAGCGGTTTGCATGATAGATATACCATCATTCGCATTACGCACAGCGACATCAATACCACTCATCTGCGCTTCCAAGCGGTTCGAAATTTGTAGCCCTGCAGCATCGTCTTTAGCGCTGTTAATACGACTCCCTGAAGCCAAGCGCTCCAAAGATTGGTTCAGCATGTTATTGGCATTAGAGAGGTTTCTCTGGGCCACCAGCGCTGAGACATTGGTATTAACAGTTATAGCCATAGACCTTCGCTTACAAAAAGAGGAATAAAACTCACGATTGCTCTTATATCGACCAATTCATATAAAGCTTTAATAAAAAAGGAGCCCTGAGGCTCCCTTTGTTTATTCTTTTTGAGACGACTTACTTAATCGTTAATTCACTCAACATCTCAGTTGAAGGAGCAAAGTAATACGCGCCAGTCACCGCTTTAGTAAAGCGAAGCAGTTGGTCTGTTTTGCCATCAGTTACGCCGTACATGCTCTCTAACATCGCATCGAAGTTATGACGAACGTTACAGTAAGCAATGAACAATAAGCCGTGGTCGCCCGTAGCAGTACCGTAAGGTAGACTGTGGCGAACAATCTTAAGCCCCTTGCCTTCTTCTTTGATATCCACACGGCCAACGTGAGACGCCGCAGGAACATCATCTAACTCAATTGAATCAGGTTTAGTTCGGCCAATCACTTTCTCTTGTGCCGATACATTCAAACGATTCCAAGCTGGCAGGTTATGCACAAAACGCTGCACCATTACATAACTACCACCAGCGAATTCACCCTCAGGCACAATAGCGACTTCAGCACGTTGTGCGTCTTTCGGGTTTTCAGTGCCATCAACAAAGTCTGTCATGTCACGAGAGTCTAGGAAGCGGTAACCATAAGTTTCATCAACCACTTCAACATCAGCTGCTACTTCAGATAGCAATTTACGCAAGATAAAGAAGTGCAGATCATGTCGGTTTGAATGACAGTGAATCAGAACATCAGACAGTGTGCTCGGCGCGGTGATATCACCTTCACCCAGCACAGGGAAGTCGATCAAATCAGCGGGCGCTGCTTGCTCGAACTTATCCCAAAAAGCTTTTGAGAACGCAACCGATGCCGTTAAGTTCGCATCAGGCTGAGTTTGGTTTAGTTCGTCGATTAGAGTCGGAAGCTTTTGAATTTCTGCTAGTACATTAGCAGTATTAGCGTTCACTTTAAGTTGAACGTAAAGCGCGAAAGGCCCAGCTTCAGGCAAAATAGCACTTTGAACGTTAGGCTGCTCATTTGAAACATTAAGCATAGATTAATCCTTTCATTTTTTAGCTTCTAAGTATAATTGGGAATGGGACAAATGTTTTGATGAGAATCAGTCTTCGAGCTCAACCATTTTAAAGCAATCCCTTGCAGCATGGCTATTGGTTAGATAAAGCGCTAACCACAGCAGCAACAATAGGGTGATGCCATTTGACCAACGGAACCATCCGTTATCCAAATAGATTAAATAAATCGTATGGGAGCCCTGTGCCAAGATAGCCATCATGGTAACCCAACGTCCCCATGACACGACTTTGTTAAGGCGCTTTCTATCTGGCGATCTTAGCCCAAATAACCACATCAGCAGCAAACTAGGCACACTCAACGCGATCCCGACATAAAACATCTGATGGTCTGGGTAGATTATCTCAAGAATATCGGTTCCCGATTCTCGGCTTGCGCCTGCAACAATGAAAACGACCAAGGCTTTCGCAAGAAACAACCAACCTAGCCAGAGCAAGATTGGAGCTTTCAAAAAGCCGTGCTTGTCGTATTGTTCTATGGAGTACCGCACAAATCTCACTTTCACTTATTTTCAAACCAACACTTTAACGCAAATCATTCATACTTAACTAGCTTTGCGTTATCTTAGTAGCCAATCCGTTTTAATTGTCGAACTCAGTATGAAAAACAAAACTAATACGCCCTCTGTTGAATCTCAACAGGAAGCACTGAAGATAGCCAAAGCGACTCAAAAGCCAGCTCAAACCAAAGAACAAACTAAACTGATTGCTCAGGGTATCGAGAAAGGCATCGCACTGTACAAGAAACAGCAAAAAGAACGCAGCCGCCAAGCCGATAAAGCTAAAAAGCGCGTACAGAAAGAGAAGCAGACTCTACAAGCGAACCAAGACCAAGACCAAGACCAAGACCAAGAACAGAATGTCGACTTGGATAATGAAACAACATCAAATCACGCCAGTAAATTGCCGTGGTTATTATTGTTCGCTAGCTGGATAGGCTTCGCGATTTATTTGATGAAATAACAGGATAAGCGTATGAAAAAGGAATTAATCGCTTTGGCTATGAGTAGCGTGTTACTCGGTTGCACGACACCGACATCAACGCCTCATAGCGAAGCTGCCAACGTGCAAATGGATTACCATGGCGTGATTAATATCGATAAATGTCAGTATAAAGGGGAAGTCACAGGCAGCGAAGGCCATTGGTACAACTACCTGTTTTACCCAAATGACACATTGATTCAAGGCGCCATGAATCAACTCAAGTCGAATACGATTGAGCTAGGCGCAGATACCGTGATATTCACACTTCCCCAAGATTTTTCCACATCCGTGACTATGCTGGGAACTGCCTATCTGTGTAAGTAAATAGAAACGTAATGGGGTAGCTCACAACTCATATTAGCGAGATGCTCCCTACTATTTCTATTCTAAAAAAAGAAAGCCAGCTTTCGCTGGCTTATGCACTAAATCCAAGGCTTGTTGCTATATCGCCTTTACGCTGGATAACCCATTGACTGTCAAATGGCCCCCAGTCGGATAACTGGTAATAGCCATCATTATGACGTCGCCCATCTTGAACAAACATAAGTTCGATACCGATCCCCGGTAACGCCTTGAGTACATCTTGAATAGTACGACGAGGCCACCCCGTTTTTTCGATGAGTTTAGGCACATTTGGCCTATCAAGGCTTTCCACTAACAATGCTAAATATAGCCGCCTTGCAAAAACAGGACTCAACTCCATTGACACCTCCTATATATGTGCAGCTCAATTATTTCTTTTTTCGCTGACAACATGTTGAGGCTGATCAATAAGTCTCCAATAGTGACATTTTCTTACGCTTTTTTTTCACTCTATGAAATATTCATCACTCTATTTTGTCTGAGTTGCTGCTTCCTGATAGGATTCAACTCATAACAATGAAATAAAATCACTCAAAGGAAGAATAATGACTATCACCATGTTTGGTATCCCAAATTGCGACACCATTAAAAAAGCAAAGAAATGGCTCGAAGCTGAAGGTATCGAGTTCGAATTTCACGATTATCGCAAACAAGGCATCACAGAAGAGCTAGTAACAAGCTTCTGCTCTGAGCTAGGTTGGGAGCTTGTGCTAAACAAACGTGGTACGACTTATCGCCAACTTTCTCAAGAACAGAAAGACACCCTAACAGAAGAAAAAGCGGTGACTTTGCTTGTTGAACAACCTGCAATGATCAAGCGCCCAATCTTAAAAGTTGAGGGTAAGCTTCACATCGGATTTAAAGCCGACCAATACGCGGCTATTTTTGCTTAGATCGTTGTATTTACATAGACAGACAACAGGACGTTGATCAGTGAATCAGCGCCTAAAAATTAATGACTAGACGTTTTATTTAAACAAGGAATTCAAGGATGACAGATAGCCCAACTTTGGCTCTGGCAAAAGACCTAATCAGCCGTCAATCGGTAACACCAGAAGATGCAGGCTGCCAAGACCTGATGATTGAACGCTTAAAAGCACTCGGTTTTGAAATCGAAGTGATGGTATTTGAAGATACGACCAACTTCTGGGCTCGTCGTGGTACTGAAGCGCCTCTGTTTGCTTTTGCTGGTCACACTGATGTGGTACCTGCAGGCCCAATCGAACAGTGGAACACTAAGCCATTCGAACCGACTATCGTAGACGGTTTCCTACATGGCCGTGGCGCTGCTGATATGAAAGGCTCTCTGGCTTCAATGATTGTTGCCGTCGAGCAGTTCATTGCCAAACACCCAGACCACACAGGCTCAATTGGTTTCCTGATCACTTCAGATGAGGAAGGTCCTTTCATCAACGGTACTGTACGTGTTGTTGAAGCATTAATGGCGCGCGGTGAAAACATCGATATGTGTATCGTTGGTGAACCATCGAGCACTGAGTTCGTGGGTGATGTCGTGAAGAACGGCCGTCGTGGCTCTATCACTGGCGACCTAACGATTAAAGGCACACAAGGTCATGTTGCCTACCCTCACCTAGCAAACAACCCAGTACACAGCTCTCTGCTTGCTATTAATGAGCTAGCAACAACTGAGTGGGATAAAGGTAATGATTACTTCCCGCCAACCAGTTTCCAAATTCCAAATGTGAGTGCGGGTACTGGTGCTTCAAACGTGATCCCTGGTGAGTTTAATGTTCAGTTTAACCTACGCTTTAGTACAGAGTTAAGCAACGACATCATCGTTGAGCGCATCACAACGACACTCGACAAGTATGATTTCGAATACGACCTAAGATGGACATTCAATGGCGACCCGTTCTTAACAGACGCAGGTTCACTGCTTGATGCTATTGTTGATGCAGTGGGTCACGTCAATGATGTGAAACCAGCACTGCTAACGACTGGCGGTACATCTGATGGTCGCTTTATTGCACGTATGGGCGGACAAGTGGTTGAACTAGGTCCTGTTAACGCAACGATTCACAAGGTTAACGAATGCGTGAAAGTGGCGGATCTAGAGAAACTAACTGACATGTACGAAAGAACATTAGTGAACCTATTCGCTAAATAGTCTTTCATCAGCGATTCATAGCATCCAATTATTGAGAGACTCGTTATGACACCAGAGCAGCTTACCGGACAATCAGATTCTCATCTAGAGCCTAGCCTGATCGGCACCAAGACCTTCTTGGTCCACAGTGAGGTTAAGAATGACCTGAATAATTTGATTGAAGCTGCTCAGCTCGCTGGTTTTAAAATGGAGATTGCCAGTGGCTTTCGCGACTATGAAAGGCAATCTCTGATTTGGAACCGTAAGTTTTCTGGCGAAGCTCCGATATTAGATTCAGAAAGCCAACCTCTTGATGCTTCAAAACTGACCGAACAACAAAAGCTATCGGCTATCCTGAGATGGTCTGCGCTTCCCGGCGCGAGTCGTCATCATTGGGGTTGTGACTTCGATGTCTTTGCTCGTAACCACTTACCTGAAGGCATATATCTGCAATTAGAACCATGGGAATACCTTACTGGCCACCAGCAATCGTTTTACCAATGGCTATCAGTTCATGCTGCACAATTTGGTTTCTTCTTTCCTTACAGCCAAGATTTGGGTGGTGTGGCGATCGAACCATGGCATATCAGCCATCGCAAAGTATCGGAGTCGTGTTTATCACAGTTATCTCCGACTTTACTTGGCAAGCAACTCCAATCTAAGCCAGTATTAGGGTATGAGATTATTATGGAGCAGCTAGACGAGATCTATGCACGCTTCGTAGCGAATATCAGTCATTAGGAGCGCTTATGTTGGAGTGGCTTACAAACCCTTGGGTTATCATCATCATCGTAGTTAGCGTTGTTGTGGGTAACATCGCAGCGCTCAAACAGACAGCCAATATGGATCTGACGGGGCGTGGTAAAACTGAGCGAGATTTAGATAAGCTCAATCGCTTGGATAAACAGAATCAAGAGAAAGCTGAAAAAGAAGAATCCAAAGACAGTAAAGACGCATAGCTTTTTTCTTTGGCTAATCCGCTTGATTGACCAATTTTGATTGACCAATGTAGCCTGATGACAACGAATACAATAAAAAAGAGGACACAGTGTGTCCTCTTTTTTATTTGCTTTTGCTAATCACAAGGCTGATTTAACTCAGCTTGTGACGGCTTGAATGACTACTCAGCTTTCGCTTCTTTGTCATCTTTGGTTTGGTCAGCAATATGCGCTAATACCGGAACCATAGACTTAAGCAGCTCTTCTTCTACTGGCTTACCTGATGCATCCGTTACGTTGATTGACGTACGGTTGCCAAGGTCACCAAATAGGAAGTTGTAAGTGCCTGGCGCTAAGTCGATAGGCTGTAGGCCAATTTCTTCCCAGAACTCATCATCTGGTGCTGCGTACTTCGCCTTCACCGTACCCTGAGATTGATTGCGTTCTTCAAGCTCAAAGCCCATTTCAGGCAACAAGTTAGGCAGACGCTGCCAGAATACATTGTATGGCGTACGAGCAATAATCACAGGGAAACCACTACGGTCAGCACCCATTGAAATTGGAATACGCTTCACCAACTCTTGCGCTTTCAGCGCCGCTTCAGCACGAAGGTTTTCATCGTACTTAGCCATAACTAGGTTGGTCAGGAACGCGTTGTAACGCTCTTTATTGGTTGCCGTTACTGTTTTCTCTTCAGTACCTTCACGCCAATCAATCAGATTAATCTTGAAGCCATGACGGTTGTTTGCTTGGAAGCGAGAGATAGAGTAACGACTACCAATCTCTACGTCTTCATCTTCAGAAACCCAAGTTACCCAATCGGTCTCAATCTCATTCTCTGATTGCTCACGAATACCAATACCACGTTGAGCCAGCATATCTACAGCCGTTTGCCACACGCGGTCTGCCTCTTCTGCGCGAAGAAGCCATAGTGTCACTTCACCGTTTTGACGCTCAGCACGAGCACCCGGGATCAGTTCAAGAACCTGTTGCGGTGGACGAATATCCACTTCACGACCAGTACCACCACTGAATTCACCGCTTGGGATGTCAAAATTTGGGTAGAACTGAGGCTGAGCATCTACAGGCAATTGCCATTGTGAAAACTCAGGTGTTTCTAAGTATTCGAAATCATCTTTGGCTTGGCGACGTTGAGTCGGGTTGCCAGAACATGCTGTAAGAACGAAAACAGCCAGTGACCCAATCACTAGCTGGTGAGAATACTTCATTTATACTCCTAAATGCCGAAGGTTCGCTTCGGCATCACTTCATACGTTTTAGTAAATGCACGCTTCAGTCATTGCTTGAGCAACAACAGGTTGAGCTGGCTCTGACAGTTCAGTCAGCGGTAGACGTAAGCCACCTTCAGCAATCAGACCCATTTTATGAACCGCCCATTTTACGGGAATAGGGTTAGACTCAACGAACAAATTCTTATGTAGAGGCATCAAACGCTCATTGATCGCTTCCGCTTCTTCAAACTTACCTTCTTTTGCTAGCTTGAACATGGTTGCCATATCAGCGGCTGCAACATTGTTCGTTACAGAGATCACGCCATCGCCACCACGCTTAACAAATTCTAGGCCTGTTAAGTCATCACCACTTAGTAAGATAAAGTCTTCGCCACAAAGTTCACGGTGAATTGCAATTCTGTCGAGATCACCCGTCGCATCTTTCAGTGCAACGATGTTTTCGATCTCAGCAAGACGAGCAACCGTTTCTGGCAACAAGTCTACCGCAGTACGACCTGGAACATTGTATAGAATTTGTGGAACGTCACTGACTTCAGCAATCGCTTTGTAGTGTTGGTACAAACCTTCTTGAGTCGGTTTGTTGTAGTAAGGCGTTACGCTCAGGCAACCAGCAATACCAGAACCATTCAACAAACGGCTGAATAGAACAGATTCATGAGTTGCATTTGCACCTGTACCAGCGATAACGGGAATACGACCATCAGCAAATTCAACGATCTTGTTGACGACTTTGACATGCTCTTCAATAGTGAGCGTTGAAGACTCACCTGTTGTGCCAACCGCAACCAGACCATCACTACCTGCAGCAATATGGTGCTCAACTAACTTTTTAAGGCTGTCGAAATCCACTTCACCATCTGTATTAAATGGCGTAACTAGCGCAACGATACTTCCTGAAAACATGTCTATCTCCCTTAATTTATTCTTTTTGCATGTTACTGTAAGCCAATCAATAAACACAAGACATTAAAGTGGCTTACCGGCAACATCTGCATTAAATATTGTCGTATGTTTGAGGTAAAACGAATTCTAACGGCGTTCTACCTAGAATTTGGGTAACCTGCACTCAATCTAGCGGATAGCACATCACTGGATGTAAGTAACAAGTAAGCTGTGCTCTCATCGCTCTATCTCATTTTTTAACGCGCTCGATATTCTTATCATTGGTTGCATGTTCGAAGCAAGGTCGCACATAAAAAGCCCCGCACGCACGCTTATTCCACGAGCTAACTGTGCTAACATGCATGAATCAATGGAATATAAAGAGACGTGATTTTATGACTCAACATCTAGTAATCACAGCTGTGGGCACTGATCGCCCAGGTGTATGCAACCAAGTGGTTCATTTAGTCACCCAATCAGGCTGTAACATTATTGATAGCCGTATCGCCCTGTTTGGCGAAGAATTTACGCTTATCATGCTGCTGTCTGGAAAGGCAAACAACATTACCCGCGTTGAAACCACCTTGCCCTTGCTTGGACAAGAGCACGACTTGATTACGATTATGAAGCGAACCTCAACTCATGATGTTATTGAGAACTCTTACACAGTAGAGGTGTTCGTTGAGTCAGACGATAAAATCGGACTTACTGAGCAGTTTACCCAGTTCTTCGCAGACCGAAACATCGGCCTCGATTCGTTAAGTGCACGAACCATCAATAAATCTAAGGTTCAACTCGACAACGACCAATTCCATATCTCTATTACCGCTTCTGTGCAATCAGAATGTAACTTGATGCAGCTACAAGAAGAATTCGATTCGCTGTGTCAGAGCCTATCAGTCCAAGGCTCGCTCAACTTTATCAAAAACAGTCTTTAAAAAGGAAATGTCATGAATACGCTAACGGCTGGTGTTCCAGCACCTGCTTTTTCTCTTCCAGATCAAGATGGCAATATCGTATCTCTTGGTGACTTCAAAGGTAAAAAAGTACTTTTCTATTTTTACCCTAAAGCAATGACTCCAGGTTGTATTGTGCAAGCGGAAGGCCTGCGTGATATCAAAACACAGCTTGATGACCTAAACGTGGTTGTTCTAGGTGTGAGTGTTGACCCAGTAAAACGTCTACCAAACTTCGTTGAGAAGAAATCTCTAAACTTCACCCTGCTATCTGATGAAGACCACAGCGTTGCTGAACAGTTTGGCGTTTGGGGCGAGAAAAAATTCATGGGTAAAATCTACGACGGTCTGCACCGTATTAGCTTCCTAATTGATGAAGAAGGTCAGATTGAACATGTCTTCAACAAGTTCAAGACTAAGACTCACCACGAAGTGGTTCTAGATTACTTCAATCAAGAAGCGTAAGGGCGATTTGAGTGAGTTAATGACTTAGATTCACCACTCTCTAAGGCAAGAGCAACACTCATTAAGCTAATGATTAAGCTAAGAGCAAAAAGGCCGAACATCATGGATGTTCGGCCTTTTTCTATAACAAGATCAATTACTTTTGATGTTCAGGGTCATCGTCTAATGCGTGACTCGGTAAAGCATTCCAAACCGCCTTAACTAACGTTGCCAACGGGATAGCAAAGAACACGCCCCAGAATCCCCACAGTCCACCAAACACTAACACGGCAACAATAATGGCCACTGGGTGCAGGTTCACCGCTTCAGAGAAAAGAACAGGAACGAGCACGTTACCATCTAGCGCTTGGATAATACCGTAAGCGAGAAGCAACCAGTAAAACTGAGGTTCTAATCCCCACTGGAACAAACCGACAATCGCGACAGGAACGGTCACAGCCGCCGCACCGATATAAGGAATCAGTACCGAGAAGCCAACCGCGACAGCCAGCAGAGCTGAATAACGTAAATCTAGAATCGCAAAGGTCACGTAGCTGACACCACCGACGATCAAGATCTCAAGGACCTTGCCGCGAATATAGTTCGAGATTTGTTGGTTCATCTCAACCCAAACCTTGGTCGCTAGACGACGGTTTTTAGGCAACACGCCACTCGCCATGCTGATCATCTCTTCTTTATCTTTTAATAAGAAGAAGATCAGCAGCGGCACAAGAATCAAGTAAACCGCAAGCGTAGCCAAGCTCACAAGAGAAGCCAAAGAACCTTTAACAACACTTTCACCAAAGCCTAATGCTTTGTTTTTCGCGTTAGACACAATCGATTCAACGATCTGCAAGTTTGCTAACTCAGGATAGCGCTCAGGAATCGTCGCGATGAACTTCTGTAAGCCGCCATACATACTTGGAATATCATTGATGAGGTTACCCACTTGCTCCCAAATGGTAGGCACTAAACCAAACAGCGCCAGCAACATCAGGCTAAAGAACATCATGATCACCAACATCACCGAAGGCGTTCTTGGAACACCGAGTCTTTGAAGTTGGGTAACAGGCCACTCAAGCAAATAAGCCAACACAATTGCAACCAAGAGTGGCGCAATTAGGTGACCAAAGAAGTAGATCGTAATAAAGCCGAAGAGAATGATGGCAACCAAACTGACAGCATGGGGATCAGAGAAACGTCGTTTATACCAACGATTGACCATTTCAAGCATCTGACTGCAATTCCTTTTTAGTGACGAGGAGATGATGGTAATTAGAGCAAACCTCAGTGATGACGTCATAGGCTTGCTTAGACAAATAAGTAACAATATCTTTCATCGAACTGTTATCAGACACATAAATTGACAATGACTGCCCTACTTCTAACTTTACACTGTGACGCTTGGCTAATAATAGCGCCATTGGACAGCGCTCTTGGCGTAAATCTAGAATATTAGGTGTCATTCTTGAGCTCGATGCTTATTATAAGGGTCGTATTGTAATCTGTTTTTGAAAACGCGCCATCATTCATCCTCCTTCATGATAGCGCACGCACTTGGCAAAGGTTAAATCAGATAAAGAACCAATTTCCATTGCACTTGTCTTACTGTCAGAAGAAACGGAGTATTACTGACTAATATGTTTAAACGCGCTCGCTCAATTGCTTGCTTATGCATCGCAGCTACATTAAGCACCCCAACTATGGCGAATACCAATAGTTTGGAGCTACCAGATATCGGTACCGCTGCTGGCGGCACACTCACTATCGACCAAGAGCTTATCTATGGTGATGCCTACATGCGCATCATCAGAAGTAGCCAGCCTATCGTAAACGACCCAGTTCTAAATCTATATATTGATACTCTTGGCCATCGTCTGGTCGCGAACGCAAATGATGTAAAGACACCTTTCCAGTTCTTTATGATCCGTGACCGCAACATCAACGCCTTTGCTTTCTTTGGTGGTTATGTTGCTTTGCACTCAGGTCTATTCCTGCATGCACAATCTGAAAGTGAATTAGCTTCTGTATTAGCGCACGAAATCGCGCACGTAACCCAACGTCACTTAGCGCGTAGTATGGAAGACCAAGCGCGCCGCTCTCCAGCAACCATTGCAGCGCTAGCAGCCTCTGTATTACTGGCAATTGCAGCTCCTGAAGCCGGCATTGCAGCCCTAACGGCAACGACTGCGGGTAATATGCAAAGCCAAATCAACTACACCCGTAGTAATGAAAAAGAAGCCGACCGCTTTGGTATCAACACGCTAGCAAAAGCTGGGTTTGATGTGAATGCGATGCCACGTTTCTTTGGCCGTTTAGCTGATGAATATCGCTATGCGAGCACACCACCGCCAATGCTACTGACTCACCCATTACCAGAAGACCGAATTACCGATTCACGTGCTCGTGCTCGTAGTTACCCGCCACTGAAACTGGCTCCCTCTCTGGACTACCACCTAGCAAGAGCCCGCATTGTTGCGCGCTATGCTGGCATTAATAATGATGCTGCTCTTGATTGGTTTGAGCGTCAGCTAAAGAAAGCCCCTAAAGCTTTGGTTCCGTCATTAGAATATGGCCAAGCACTGGTTTACCTAGACTCTAAAAAATTAGACAAAGCAGAGCCCATCCTGAACAAGCTGATTAACAGCGATCCAACCAACCTGTTTTATCTAGATGCTATTTCGGATCTGCACATCGAGAAGAAGCAGCCTGAGATTGCGATTAAAGAACTTAAATCGGCACTGGTTCGTCAACCAAACAACCCGGTTCTGACCATTAACTACGCCAACGCACTGATTGAAAATGAAGATCTTCAAGAAGCGGTTCGCGTATTGCAGCGTTACACGCACGATAACCCGAATGACACCAATGGCTGGCACTTACTTTCAAAAGTAAATACGAGCCTTGGTAATAGCGACGAAGAACTGGCTGCTCGTGCAGAAATTTTGGCACTGCAAGCCAACTGGAACAAAGCGATTCAGTACTACACGCAAGCAAGCCAAATCGCAGAATTAGGAAGCCTAAAACAAGCACGCTACGACGCTCGAATTGATCAGCTAATGATTCAACGAGAGCGCTTCTTGTCGCTACAATAGAGTGTTTACTGGTAACGCTCGTTGCCAGTATAAAAAGAAAGCTCAACGTTACACAAAAAAAAGAAGTCACCTATGGTGGCTTCAGCTAAACAATTAAATCAAAAATAATAATGAGGAAGAACCATGTCTGTCGTGATTTATCATAACCCACGCTGCTCAAAGAGCCGTCAAACTCTAGAAGTGCTTCAGGAAAACGGCGTACAGCCAGAGGTAATCAAATACCTAGAGACTCCGTTAACAGTTGAACAGCTGAAAGTACTGTTCACTCAGCTTGGTTTTGACAGTGTTCGCGACATGATGCGCACCAAAGAAGCGGACTACAAAGAAGCAAACCTTGGTGATGCTTCAGTCACTGATGAAGATCTTTTCGCCGCGATGGCAACCAATCCAAAACTGTTTGAGCGCCCAGTCGTTGTCGCGAACAACAAAGCAAAAATTGGTCGTCCACCAGAGCAAGTGCTAGAGATTCTGTAATCCAATATGAGCATTAACATTCTTGTTCTTTACTACAGCCGCCACGGCAACACACAAGCTCTAGCAAGGCAGATTGCACGAGGGGTTGAGTCTATCCCAAACTGTGAAGCCATGTTAAGAACGGTGAACGACGTGTACACAGTAGAAGAGCAGTCTGATTCACGCTATCAACCAACCGATCCTATTGCCTCGTTACAAGAGCTTCGATCTTGTGATGGTTTGGCGCTAGGCAGTCCGGTTTGGTTTGGTAACATGGCCGGGCCAATGAAGCACTTTTGGGATAGCACGACATCAATGTGGATCAATGGTGATCTCATCGATAAGCCAGGTTGTGTATTTACCTCTTCTTCATCATTGCATGGTGGTCAAGAGACAACACAACAAAGCATGATGTTGCCCCTGCTTCATCACGGCATGTTAGTCGTGGGCATCCCCTACTCAGAACCGGCGCTGCACACCACTCAAACTGGTGGTACGCCTTATGGTGCAAGCAGTACTGGAGAGAGCGCTTCACTTAGCAAAGAAGAGATTGAGTTGGCGCAAAACCTAGGTAAACGCCTAGCGCGCATCGCAATAAATCAGAAGGGAATTTCTCAATGATGTATATGCCAGAGAAGGCTATGTCTCCCAAAACCAAGCTATTTCGCTACCTTGCTTTAGCGGGCAACTTGTCGCTTTTATTCTGGGTGGTGGCTTGGCAGATGACGCTTTCACCGCACCCTCATCTCAGTAATGTCACACTGGCGATTGCTTGGGCTATCCCGCTGTTATTGCCATTACCGGGCATTTTAGCAGGAAAACCTTATACGCACGCATGGGCAAATTTCGTCTTGATGCTCTATTTCCTACACGCATTAACTATCTTGTATGTAGACGATGGTGAACGTTTATTAGCGGCTGTAGAACTGCTTCTGACGACTCTAGGTTTCGCGGGCAATATCTTATTTACTCGCTTTAGAGCCAAAGAGTTAGGCATCAAGTTGAAGCGTCTTTCTGAAGTAGAAAAGAGAGAAAAAGCTAAGTTCGAGCAATAATATTGAGCCCATGCTTTTAAACTGACCGCTTACAAACAAAAAGCCCTGCGAGATTGCTCTTGCAGGGCTTTTTTCAAGTTTTCATTTCAATCAGTCATGTCAGCTGACAATTATGAGCGAACCCACTCGTATACCAAGCTTGGCTTAGCATGTACTGGCGCAGTGATGGTTAGATCTTCTGTACTAGAATCCTCTAACGTTGCGTCAGGCGTATTCGTTAGCTCAGCATCCTCAGATACCTCGTTGCCCTTAATCACTTGTACGCCTGAGTCAGTTTCGTCACCAACGACTTCAGCAGCGTCTGTTGAATCATCACCTACAGACATTGTGTTGTCTTGAGTTTCAAATTCAGGGCTCACTTCAGGCTCAATGTAAGATTCTTCAACCTTCGCAACTTGGCGAATACTTGCTACTTCTTGCTCAAACTCTTGTTGAGTCGACAATAAGTGAATTCGGAAAGTGACTTCGTTATTCTGAATCTTCAGAATATCTAGGCTTGCCACCGAGTTTAGACGCTTAAGTGCGTTCTCTAACTGGAAGAAGTCTTGAGCATTATTCAGGCTAATAAACTGCGTTAAAATCGATTCTGATGACTCACTCGCTACCGTCACAGCACTTTTGCCTGCGTAGTAGTTACTGATTTGGTCAACTAACTTCTTAGAAGTCGTGTCGCTGTTACCCGATAGTGAACCACTTACAGGCGATGTTGGTGCACTCGTCAATTGACTTGGCTTTTGATCGTATAGAGCCCAACGTAGGCCTGAAGATTGAGCCTTTATCACCAACACAGCATCAACAGGATAACGCTGACTCGCTTTACTGATTGGCGTAACAAAGCTACCCCACAAATCAGAAGTCGCAATACCCGTAATATCGTCAAAGTCACCCACAGGCAGCGTTAGAGGCAAGCCACGCTCTTTTGCCTTAGCTTGTAAGCTAGCTGCTAACTGTGAGTTAGAGTGTTCCCATACGATGTTCTTGTCGTAGTTGTCCTCTTCCACCAGCCAAACAAGGATGTTTGAACGCGTGTCAGGCCAGTAAGGTAACTGTGCTTGAGTCAACAGAGAACGGATTTGAGCACCGTTAAAACGCATACGCAATGTTGATTGGTCATTGCTTTCGCCAAAACTCATTTGAGACATGTACTGCGAACTCTTGCGCATCGCCTTTTGAATCGTCTCATTCGAAGCGACATCAGTTTGGCCAGTCGCACGTATCAATACCTGCTCCATACCTGTATTTCTTGCCACTTGTTCTGGCTGTTTGTCTTCAGCGTTAATCGCAACTTCAGCACTAAAAATATCTACTTGAGTTAAGGCATAACTCGGAGAGGCTAATAGTCCCATCAACAACAATGCTATGTAGCGCATACTGATCCTAATATTCAAATCTTGTGCCTAGATGATAAGCAACTATGGATTGAGGGGCAAGGTCGATAGCGCCCACTGTGTTTAATAACCACAAAATATCACCTGGCCATGATAAATCGCTCACTTATAAACTGAATTTCTAGGGCTTAGATGGATATAAAACATCACTAAGATAAATAAATTTGATCTATTTGGTGTAGCAATCGATTGCCAAGTGATAGAATCCCGCGAATTTTATTTTTCGCTTTTCATATAACGACCATTTTTAAGGACATAACATGAAAAATGCTCTGCAAGGTGCGCAAATGCTGTTTGTAGCATTTGGTGCGCTTGTATTAGTGCCGCTACTGACTGGACTCGATCCCAACGTTGCACTGTTTGGCGCAGGTATCGGTACCCTTTTATTCCAACTTATTACACGCCGTTCAGTGCCAATCTTCTTAGCATCTTCTTTTGCTTTCATCGCGCCTATCATGTTTGGTATTCAAACTTGGGGTGTTGGTGCAACCATGGGCGGCTTGATGGCGGCGGGTGTTGTGTATGTACTAATGGGCGCGTTAATTAAAGTTCGTGGCGTTGGCTTCATCCATAAACTGCTTCCACCAGTCGTTGTTGGCCCTGTGATCATGGTTATCGGTTTAGGTCTTGCACCTGTTGCAGTTAACATGGCGCTAGGTAAGACAGGCGATGGTGCGGTTCAGCTTGTTGATGCAGACGCTGCCCTGTGGATCTCTTCAATTTCACTGTTAGTGACGATTGTCATCAGTGTGTTTTCAAAAGGCTTCCTTAAGCTACTGCCAATCTTCGGTGGTATTGTTGCGGGTTACATCACCAGCTTGGTATACGGCGCGGTAGACTTCACTCCAGTAGCGCAAGCATCTTGGTTAGCACTACCTAACTTCACAGCACCAGAATTTAACATCAACGCTATCTTCTTTATGGTGTTTGTTGCTATCGCACCAGCCGTAGAGCACGTAGGGGACATGCTTGCTATCTCTAACGTAACCGGTAAAGACTACCTTAAAAAGCCAGGTTTACACCGTACTATCACAGGCGACGGCGTGGCTACAATTGCCGCTTCAATGCTGGGCGCTCCGCCAAACACAACCTACAGTGAAGTAACAGGTGCAGTAATGCTGACGAAAGCATTCAACCCAGTGATCATGACTTGGGCTGCTGTTACTGCTATCGTTCTTGCATTGGTTGGTAAGCTAGGCGCACTACTTCAAACGATTCCGGTTCCTGTAATGGGTGGCATCATGATTCTACTGTTTGGCTCTATCGCAACAGTGGGCCTTAACACACTCATCAAGAACAACGTTGACCTGCATAAATCACGTAACCTTGTGATTGTGGGCATTACTTTAGTCTTTGGTATTGGCGGCATGGCCTTTGGTATCGGTGACTTTAGCCTACAGGGCGTAAGCTTGTGCGGTATCGTTGCGATTCTACTTAACCTAGTACTTCCAGAAGAGCTAGGTGACAACACTGTGGTAGATAAAGCTCAAATCGATTAATGAGTCGGTAAGGCTAGATTCCAAAGAATCACAACCTAACAAGATCAAAAAAGGGAGAGCATCGAATGCTCTCCCTTTTTATTAATACGGTTAATTCAGCGAGTTAAGGAACTGTTTAGAGTCACTTAAGCTGAAACCGAATTACTTAGTACCGAAGATCTTATCGCCAGCATCGCCAAGACCAGGAACAATGTAGCCCTTGTCGTTTAGCTTCTCATCGATTGCAGCCGTGTAAAGCTCAACATCTGGGTGCGCTTTTTCTAGAGCAGCGATACCTTCAGGAGCAGCAACAAGCACAAGAATCTTAAAGTGCTTACAACCTTTCTCTTTCATCAGGTCGATAGTCGCGATCATAGAACCACCTGTCGCAAGCATTGGGTCTACCACTAGAGCAATACGCTCATCGATGTTAGATGCAAGCTTGTTGAAGTATGGTACTGGCTCAAGTGTTTCTTCGTCACGGTAGATACCAACAACGCTGATACGTGCACTTGGGATGTGCTCAAGAACGCCGTCCATCATGCCTAGACCAGCACGTAGGATTGGCACTACCGTTACTTTTTTACCTTTAATTTGGTCAACTTCTACTGGACCGTTCCAACCGTTAATCGTCACACGCTCAGTTTCAAAGTCTGATGTCGCTTCGTATGTTAGAAGGCTACCCACTTCTGTCGCTAGCTCACGAAAACGCTTAGTGCTAATCTCACCTTCACGCATCAGGCCAATTTTATGTTTTACTAGCGGGTGTTTCACTTCAACAACTTTCATTTCCAACTCCGGCAATATTTAAACAAACCTGTAGATTATACACGAACTCTAAGGTTATTTCAGAATCTTTATTCTAATAAAAAAAACCGCGCAAACGTTTGCTCTTGGTAATCAAGCCCTGTTAGAATAGCGCCGTTTTCACATCCAACTTAAGTTCGAGGACTATCCCGTGAGTGGTAATACTTCTTCTCTAAGCTACAAAGACGCTGGTGTTGATATCGACGCTGGTAATGCACTAGTAGACCGTATTAAAGGTGCTGTTAAACGCACTCGTCGCCCTGAAGTAATGGGCGGTATTGGTGGCTTTGGCGCCCTATGTGAACTTCCAACGAAATACAAAGAGCCGGTACTTGTTTCAGGTACTGATGGTGTTGGTACTAAACTTCGCCTTGCTTTGGATCTGAAAAAACACGACACCATTGGTATCGACCTAGTGGCAATGTGTGTGAACGACCTAATCGTTCAAGGTGGTGAGCCGCTATTCTTCCTAGACTACTACGCAACAGGTAAGCTAGATGTAGATACAGCAGCAGACGTTGTTTCTGGTATCGCTGAAGGTTGTGTTCAAGCTGGTTGTGCACTAATCGGTGGTGAAACGGCTGAAATGCCAGGCATGTACGAAGGCGACGACTACGACGTAGCTGGTTTCTGTGTTGGTGTTGTAGAAAAAGCGGACATCATTGACGGCACTAAAGTAGCAGCAGGCGACGCACTTATCGCTGTTGGTTCAAGTGGTCCACACTCAAACGGTTACTCTTTAATTCGTAAAGTTCTAGAAGTTTCTGGTGCTGATAAGAGTGAAGAACTAGAAGGTCGCACTATCGGTGAGCACCTACTAGAACCAACTAAGATTTACATCAAATCGGCACTTAAGATGATTGCAGAGCATGACATTCATGCTATCTCACACATCACAGGTGGTGGTTTCTGGGAAAACATCCCACGCGTACTTCCTGAAGGTACTAAAGCAGTCATTGATGGCAAGAGCTGGGAATGGCCTGCTATCTTCAACTGGCTACAAGAGAAAGGTAACGTGGAGACATTCGAAATGTACCGCACTTTCAACTGTGGTGTAGGCCTAGTTGTTGCTCTACCTAAAGATCAAGCAGACGCTGCTGTTGAACTACTGAAAGCTGAAGGCGAAAACGCTTGGGTTATCGGTGAGATCGCAAACGCTGAAGCTGGCGAAGAGCAAGTTGAAATTAAATAAGTGATACGCTCACTTACTTAGTTAATCAATGAGGACCTAATGGTCCTCATTTTGCTATTTAGCCCGCAGAAAACCTTAGTTTATGTAGGTACATTGTAAACAATTCAGTTAATCAATCGTATGACCCACTCTATGAAAAACAATCACTCAAATAAAACCAGTCACTCTCAGAAAAACATCGTTGTGTTAGTTTCAGGAAGCGGAAGTAACTTACAGGCTATTTTAGATGCCTGCGATAGCGATATGATTGATGCATCGGTTAAAGCTGTCTTCTCAAACAAAGCAGAGGCTTTTGGATTAGAACGAGCGAAAACCGCAGGTGTTGACGCTCATTCAGTGAATCCAAAAGACTTTGGTTCACGTGAAGAGTTTGACCATGAATTGATGGTTCAGATCGATGCTTACCAGCCAGATTTAATCGTACTCGCTGGCTACATGCGAATCCTGAGTTCAGAGTTTGTTCGTCACTATGCAGGGAAAATGGTCAACATCCACCCTTCTCTGTTGCCGAAATACCCAGGCCTACACACCCACCAGCGTGCCATTGATGCGCAAGACAAAGAACACGGTACTAGCGTCCACTTTGTTACCGAGGAGCTCGATGGCGGCCCTGTGATCTTGCAAGCTAAGGTGCCGGTATTTGAAGATGATGATGCTGATATGTTGGCAAGCCGAGTGCTGACTCAAGAACACTGCATTTACCCTATGGTCTGCAAGTGGTTCGCGGAAGACCGTTTATCAATGGTCAATGGACAGGCTGTGTTAGACGGTAAAGCATTAGGTAAACACGGTTACGCAGAAGAGTAATTCGTCAAACGACTCTCAGACAACAAATTGCTGAAAAACAAAAAGGCCGCTTACTGACTGGTTAGTGCAGTAAGCGGCCTTCGTTTGTTCGGGTTCAAGCAATACGATCTACAGCATTAGCTTAATGGCTCTGTCGGTGCTTGGCTCGCTACCTTTTTCGGCGCATAAGCAACATCTTCTAACGCTTGATGGTTGTTGCCAATCAGCTCACCAAAATGAAACAGTGCGTATTCGCCCGGCTTCATTCTAAACCACTGTTCATTGTCCGTAAGAGGTTGAGTTGCTACCACCGTCACCACATCATTTGGTGTAGTTTCTTCTTGGAAGTTAATCTCAACATCTTCATCAATCAGGCTCGCTTTACCAAAAGGTGCGCGCCTTGTTATCCAGTACAAATGGTTGGTACAGAAGGTCATCACATACTCACCATCACTGAGTAACATGTTGAAAACGCCTTTCTCACGCAGCTTGTCACAACACTCAGCCACAAAGCGAAACATACCTTCCATATCTTGAGGTGGCTCAGGAAAACGCTCTTCGAGTTGTTTGAGTAACCAACAGAAAGAGAGCTCACTGTCTGTCTCGCCGACCGGTCTGAAACGACCACTGATCAGATCGTCGTAATCCGTTAATTGACCATTGTGAGCGAAGGTCCAGTATCGCCCCCAAAGCTCACGAGTAAAAGGGTGTGTATTTTCTAGATTAACACCACCACGGTTCGCTTGACGGATATGACTGACAACGGCTTGGCTTTTAATTGGGTAGTTTTGAACCAACTCAGCGATCTTAGATTCACAGCTAGGGTTAGGATCTTTAAATGTACGAAAACCCTTTCCTTCATAGAAGGTAATACCCCAGCCATCGCGGTGCGGGCCAGTATTGCCTCCACGCTGCATAAGACCAGTAAAGCTAAAACAAATATCAGTTGGCACATTCGCGCTCATACCGAGCAATTCACACATGGTTTAATCTACTCCCTATTAAAACCAATGGAGCCTAAGCTGGGCTCCAAATGTCTGTAAAACTATTATTCCATCTCTTTTTCAACAAGCTGAATCACAATATGAATGATCTTAATGTGAATCTCTTGGATGCGATCTGCGTAACCAAAGTGTGGCACTCGGATTTCGATATCAGCACAACCCGCCATTTTGCCGCCATCTTTACCCGTCAATGCAATCGTCTTCATGCCTTTAGCTTGAGCAGCTTCAATCGCTTTTAGAATATTGGCAGAGTTACCTGAAGTCGACAGACCGAACAACACATCACCTTTACGGCCTACCGCTTCTACATAACGAGAAAATACGTGGTCGTAGCCAAAATCATTACTCACGCAAGACAAGTGGCTTGGATCTGAAATCGCAATACCAGCGTAACCTGGACGGTTTTCACGGTATCGGCCTGTTAGCTCTTCCGCGAAGTGCATTGCATCACAGTGTGAGCCACCGTTACCACAAGAAAGCACCTTGCCTTCTTGCTTGAATGAGTCAGCAATCAGTTTTGCCGCCGCTTCAATTTGAGCGATGTTATGGTCGTCACTCAAAAACTTGTTAAGAACGTCAGCAGCTTCGTTTAATTCACTTTTGATTAGGTCTTGGTACATAAGGCTTATCTCTTATTTTTTTTAACGCAACTTAAAGTGCGTGAAATGAGAACTGAGGGTTTTCCCCTCTTTATAACTGAGTTTACCCACAAACATGAAATAGTGTCGACACTTAAGCCCAAAGATTGCCACCTTTATTAGGGTCTCACTGCCGATCCGTCCAAATATTCGCCACCAACCTCTCACAATTAGAACTTTAACTCTATTGAGATCACTTTTTACTCACTTTGGAGTTTTACAAATATTTAATATTTTGTTTACACTTGACTGGTTAGACCTCTTACCTAAAACTTAATAACAATAAGTGATCTCTGAAAAGGAAATCGATCATGAACATATTGCTCTCCCTACTCGGCATGACCGCCATCTTAGGCGTCTGTCTTTACCATAGAGTTAGTCTGGTACGTGCATTAGTTGTATTAACCGGCGCAATGGTAGCATTAACACTGCTTGGCGGCGTGGCTGTTACTGGCTGGCTTTGCTATCTATTAGCCGTTGCGATCTTTGCTGTACCGACCATTCGTCAGACACTGATCAGCCAAAAAGCACTCTCTTTATTTAAGAAAGTTCTACCGGCGATGTCTCAGACAGAAAAAGAAGCACTAGAAGCTGGCACAGTATGGTGGGAAGCAGAGCTGTTCAAAGGCAAACCTGAATGGAAGAAGCTTCAGAACATTGCTGATCCGAAGCTCTCTGAAGCTGAGCAAGCGTTTTTAGATGGCCCAGTAAATACCGTGTGTGAAATGGTCAATGATTACCAAGTGACACATGAGCTTGCTGATTTGCCACCAGAAGTATGGCAATACCTGAAAGACCATAAATTCTTCGCCATGATCATCAAGAAAAAATACGGCGGCTTAGAGTTCTCAGCTTACGCTCAATCTTTGGTTCTACAGAAGCTAACGGGCGTTTCTAGTGTATTGTCATCGACGGTTGGCGTACCTAACTCATTAGGCCCTGGTGAACTTTTACAACACTACGGAACAGAAGAACAAAGAAACCACTACCTGCCTCGCTTAGCGGAAGGTAAAGAGATCCCTTGTTTTGCTCTGACTAGCCCAGAAGCCGGTTCAGATGCAGGCTCTATCCCAGATTACGGTGTGGTATGTAAAGGCGACTGGCAAGGCGAAGAAGTACTTGGCATGCGCCTAACTTGGAACAAGCGTTACATCACTCTCGCGCCTGTCGCGACGGTATTAGGCTTAGCTTTTAAACTTCGTGACCCGGATGGCCTGCTTGGTGATCAAAAAGATCTTGGTATCACTTGTGCGCTTATCCCAACGGATTTAAAAGGCGTAGAGATTGGCAACCGCCACTTCCCACTAAACGTACCTTTCCAAAATGGCCCGACGCAAGGCGACGATATCTTCGTGCCTATCGATTTCATCATTGGCGGTCAGAAAATGGCCGGTCAAGGCTGGCGTATGCTGGTTGAGTGCCTGTCGGTTGGTCGTGGTATCACACTGCCTTCAAATTCAACTGGTGGCATCAAGTCTGCCGCGCTTGCAACTGGCGCTTACGCTCGTATCCGCCGTCAGTTCAAACAGCCTATTGGCCGCATGGAAGGGGTTGAAGAGCCACTTGCACGCCTTGCAGGTAACGCTTATGTAATGGACGCTGCAAGTAACCTAACCGTTGCGGGCATCGACCTTGGTGAAAAGCCTTCGGTTATCTCTGCAATCGTTAAGTACCACTGTACTCACCGTGGCCAGCGCAGCATCATTGATGCGATGGATATCGTCGGTGGTAAAGGCATTTGTTTAGGCCCATCGAACTTCCTAGCTCGTGGCTACCAAGGCTCGCCTATCGCGATTACGGTTGAAGGCGCAAACATCCTGACTCGTTCAATGATCATCTATGGTCAAGGTGCGATTCGCTGTCACCCTTACGTACTGAACGAAATGGAAGCGGCTTATTCTGAAAGCAGCGATGCGCTTGATAAGTTTGATTCAGCGTTAGCAGGGCACGTTAGCTTTACGATGAGCAACCTAGTCCGCAGCTTGTGGTTTGGTTTAACCGATGGTCGTGGTTCTGATGCGCCAACACCTTCAAATAAAACAGATAAACAGACACAGCGTTACTACCAACAGCTAAACCGCTACAGTGCAAACCTAGCGCTACTGTCTGATATTTCAATGGCAGTTCTAGGCGGATCACTGAAGCGTAGAGAACGTTTATCAGCAAGACTGGGTGATATCTTAAGTCAACTTTACCTCGGTTCAGCAACGTTGAAGCGCTTTGAAAGTGAAGGCAGCCACGCTGAAGATCTACCGTTAGTACATTGGGGGATGCAAGATAGCTTACGTCAGACTGAAGTGGCGATTGATGAATTCTTAGCGAACTTCCCTAACCCTGTGATTGGTCGTCTGCTTCGTGTTGTGCTAATGCCATTTGGTCGTATCCGTCGTGCTCCAAACGACAAGCTCGATAGCAAAGTTGCGCACATTCTACAAACACCAAGCGAAACACGCTCTCGTATAGGTCGCGGCCAATACCTAGAAGCGACGGAATACAACCCAGTAGGTAAGATTGAAAAAGCGCTAGAAGTGATTCTTCAAGCTGAACCTCTGTTCGACAAAGTCTGCAAAGAGACACATCAAAAACGTGCCTTCTTACGACTTGATCTTGTTGCTCAGTTGGGACTTGAGAAAGGTATCTTAACGCAAGACGAAGCAAATCTTCTGATTAGCGCTGAGGAACATAGACTGTACACGATTAACGTGGATGACTTCTCACCAGAGGAGCTTGCAGCAAAATCTCAGTACCCAGACCAATCGATTGATAACGTCGCTTAAGGCCAGAAAAAGAAACAAAAACGGGACTACTATGAGTCCCGTTTTTTTGTTCATGATTTCGTTGCCACAAATTCCAATGCTTTATCTAGCAGCTTATTCTCTCTAGACAATCTAATCATCTAAGCGAGTTACTTGGGCGCCTTGAGCTGCATCTCAGGTAACGCTTTTTTCTTCGCCTTGACCTTACGAACCACAAACCAAATCAATAAGCCCAATAGAATAGCGACCACATTACCCACCGCAATAATGATCATACTGCGCTGTCTGTCATCTTCACGTTTTTGAAGGATCATCAACTCTGTTGCGATACGCTTCTGTTCAGCAAGAGCTTCTTCTTGAAGACGTCGTGACTCTGCTAAGTCGATATCTTCAACAACGCTGTACGACTGCTCGGTAATTGGAAAAATCAGCGGGCGCTGACTTGAAGCATCAGTGGCATAAACCATCCCTGACCAATTATAAATTCCTAAATCGCCATTATAAGGCACCTCTAAAGCGACTTTCATTGCGTCGACTTCAGCTTGCCCCTGCTTGTACATCACATATTCATCAGGAGCCTTGTGCTCAACATGAACCGCTAACGAGCTCGGTGCGATCATCCCCTGTTCACCAGACACCACAATAGTATGAGGTAAACCCTCTTTTCGTGATTGAATGAAGGTGCTAGTGATCGGTGTTGGGTAAACCAAGACTTCTTGCTCTTGCGCTCGCAGGAACACGCCATTACCAGAGGTAATAAGCGCTCGGTATTTACCGGGCTCGATATCAATTGGCAAAGAGACAGTGAACACACCATCTCCGGCCTTTTCATCAAGATCAGCGCCATCATCGGCAAACTCGCCCATCACAACCGGCACCGGGCGCGCTTCTCTCACCAAAGACTCTTCGTTTTCAACAAACTTAGTAAAGGTAACCTTAAGCTTCACGCGATCGAGAAAATCGCGCAGCACCAGCGGCTTGCCATCAGAAGTCAGTCGAGCGGTAAATTTGATGCGCTCTGTTTGATACAACTTATCTGGGAACTCATTAGCATCCAAAACAAGATGAGACAGCAGCTTGATATTGTTCTTAGGGGAAACTTTACCTATCGCTTGCCAAGGGCCGGGCATCGGATTGTCGATAGAGATAATGTCCATGGACGATTCTTCGTACCAACGGACATTATCAGCATTGCGCCAAGAGTAGTATTTCTTGCCATCAGGGCGAACCAAAACGACAGGTTTAGAGTTATCGGCTCGATAAATCACAAAGGTGACTTGTTCAATACTGGGATCAACTCTAAAACGGTTGTCCAATAAACTCATAACGGATTCTGTTGCTGCATGTAAGCCAAAACTTAACAGCAATAAGCAACCGGTAGCCAATACCCTTAACATACTTTCTCCCTACTGACGCCAGAGGCAGCTTCCGCTTTTCTCGACGAGATCTAAACGACTTTGATGCGCTTCTACTTCATCGGCCGTAGCTCGTAAAACCTTTAGGGATTTTCGACCACTTTCTACTCTTCGTATGCTTTCGGCTTCACCTTCCTGTTGACCAGCGTTAAATTGCAGCGAAGTTTGACCACCCGTCATCAATAAGTAGACGTCGGCTAGGATCTCCGCATCGAGCAATGCGCCGTGGAGAGTGCGGTGCGAGTTATCGATACCGTAACGGTCACATAAGATATCTAGGTTGTTTCTTTTACCTGGGAATATCTTCTTCGCCATTGCCAAGGTATCGGTAACTTTACAGTAGTCATCCGTTTTACCTATCGCTGGGTTGAGCTTCTCAAACTCATAGTCCATGAAGCCCGTATCGAAGGGCGCGTTATGAGCCACCAGCTCCGCACCTTTGATAAAGTCGAGAAACTCTTTATGAATGTCTTGGTATTCAGGCTTATCAATCAAGAATTCATCGGTAATACCGTGAACGCCAATCGCCTCTTCTTGAATCGCACGATCGGGCTTGATGTAGACGTGGAAATGACGCCCGGTCAGCCTACGGTTGATGATCTCTACTGCACCAATTTCAACGATGCGGTGACCCATATAGTGAGGGCCACCTTCTGTATTCATACCGGTGGTTTCGGTATCGAGTACAACAATGCGCTTATTTTCGTTCGAACTGTTTTTTTCGCTCGTGCTTTGTTCTGGAGTGCTACTGGTATTCATAAGGATAACTGTGTCAGACTATGCCGATAATGTGCTTGAGGTAATAGTATCAAATCATGACGAAACAAGTTGAAATTTTCACTGATGGTTCTTGTTTAGGCAACCCTGGTCCCGGCGGCTATGGCATCGTACTTCGCTACAAAAAAGTCGAGAAGACGCTAGCAGAAGGTTTCACGCTAACAACCAATAACCGTATGGAAATGCTCGCCGCTGTCGTTGCTCTCCAAGCCCTCAAAGAACCTTGCTCTGTGATTCTGACCACAGATAGCCAATACGTGCGTCAAGGCATCACACAGTGGATTCATAACTGGAAAAAGCGTGACTGGAAAACAGCCGACAAGAAACCGGTTAAAAATGCCGATCTGTGGCAAAGGCTCGATAAAGAAACCGCTCGCCATAGCGTTGATTGGCGCTGGGTAAAAGGACACGCGGGACACAGAGAAAACGAAATGTGTGATGATTTAGCGCGAAATGCAGCGGAGAATCCGACTCTAGAAGATACGGGCTATCAACCAAGCTAATCGTCTTTTTAATTAGACGCACATTTCAGAAAGCGATTTATAATTTCTTAAACTAATTGACAATTTCTCAATCGAATTGATAGATGAAAAGCCGACAACTAATCGGCTTTTTCTGTTTTTAGCGGATATGACGCTTTGGCTGAATCCATTGTACGGCGCGTATTGGTTCTAAAACTTGCCCCAACAGGCGAGAAACGTCGCTTGAGGTGCCAATGTGGTTTGATGGGTTTTAGCGGGTAAGTACGCTTACGAGCAACAATAAAGTATTGGCTTCCGGCGAAGGATGCACAACCACCTAAGCTGTTCTCCAACCACGTCCACATCGCTTGATACTTACTCATCGGAAACAGCGCGTAGGTGTCACAATGAATTACTTCATAGTTAAGTACACCTAACCAGTCTTTAATTCGACTTGGCGTGTACATACGCCCACTCCAAGGCAAGCTGTTCTTTCGCCAAGGCATCAAACTGGCAAGCCCAGTGACACTGATTGGGTTGAAGCCCGTGATAATGATATAGCCATCGTCCATCATCACTCGATCGACTTCTCTCAATAAGCGATGCGGGTCATTGCTATAATCTAGCTGATGACTCAGTACTACAACATCAAAGCTTTTCTCCAAAAAGGGTAAATTATAGCCATCCGCTATCACATTATGTAATGGGTTCTGGATATCTAGGTTTACTTGATGTTGAATGTTGCATGTGCAGCTAGAAATCTCACTACTGAGGCCACCGAGCTTGAGCATATGGTAACCAAATAGCTTTGGGCACCACTCATCGAGTCGAGTTTGAATAGATTCTCTCAACCAGTCCCCATTGTGCAATTGCGCCCAAGTGTAAGGACGTTCAAACTTCTTTCTGCTACGTGCTGGCTTCATCAATAATCTGTCTCACTTATTCTGTCGCACTAATAGTGACTGGAGAACCAATAATGTTACATATCAAAAGCATACCTGCATTTAACGACAATTACATCTGGCTGATTCAAAATAGCGATCGCCGTTGTGCTGTCGTCGACCCTGGTGATGCGGCTCCAGTATTAGAGTACTTGGCACACCATGAGCTAACTTTAGATGCAATCTTGATTACACACCACCACCACGATCACATTGGTGGTGTTCCAGAACTCGTTAGACAATTTCCCGGCGTGGATGTTGTCGGTCCAAGGAATGAACCTATCCCTACCTTAACTCATCCGGTCGATGATGGTGATCAATTAGAACTGTTTGGCGAAGTATTCCTCGTCCTAGGGCTCAGTGGCCATACTGCGGGTCATATTGGTTATGTGGGCGATGCCAAACTGTTTTGTGGTGATGTGTTGTTCTCTGCGGGCTGTGGCCGAATCATGGAAGGCACACCACAACAGATGTTCGATGCACTGAATAAGATCACGGCTCTGCCTCAAGAAACCGAAGTTTATTGTGCACATGAGTACACTGCAGCCAATATCGCTTTCGCATTAGCCGTAGAGCCTGATAACCAACATTTGCAGCAATATCGCGACCAAGTGAACCGACTTCGCGCTCAAAATAAGTCGACCATCCCCACAAATTTGAGACAAGAGAAGTTTGTGAACCCCTTCCTGCGCTATACCGAGCCAAGTGTAGTGAAATCAGTGTCTAATCGCACCGAGCAGACCGATCCTTTATCGGTATTCACCGCTTTACGTGCGTGGAAGAACGAATTTTAACAAATACAGACTTGTCACTCATAGGGGGTGGCAAGTATTATCATCGGCCGTTAATTAAAAAGGCTGTAACATGCGAGTTAAGTACAGCTGGGCTTTGGTATTACTACTTTCTGGTTGCCAATTAACTCAGTCAGAGAATCCAGACCAAGCTTCCGAGCAAACCAACACATCTCCTACTAAAGAAGTTTCTCAAGCGAACGTTTCATCAGAAGCAACAGCCAAAGAAGATCAAAAAGTTGAAGCACCTGTAGTTACTCCACAAACACAAGAAGATGTTTGGAAACGCATTGCGATGCAACTTGAAATGGAAGTGCCAGACCAAAAGAAGGTCGACTACTACCGAACTTGGTATCTCAAGCACCCGAGTCATCTAAAAACAGTATCAAAGCGTGCTGAACCTTTCTTGTATCTGATCACGACTAAGATTGAAGAAAAAGGCTTACCACTAGAATTGGCACTACTACCCGTTGTAGAAAGCTCTTTCGATGCGTTTGCCTACTCTCATGGCAGTGCTGCTGGTCTATGGCAATTCATTTCAGGCACTGGCAAAGACTACGGGCTTGAACAGAACTTTTGGTATGACGGCCGCCGCGATGTTGCCGCCTCTACCGACGCCGCATTGGACTTCCTCTCAGATCTTAACCGACGTTTCGATGGCGACTGGAATCATGCGATTGCTGCCTATAACAGTGGTGGTGGTCGAGTAAACAGCGCAATCCGCAAGAACAAGAAGCTTGGCAAGCCAATCGACTTTTTCTCTTTGGACTTACCAAAAGAGACCAGCAGCTATGTACCTAAACTGCTTGCTCTAGCAGATGTCATTGCCAACCAAGAAAAGTATGGCATCGATATTCCGGCGATCCCGAATAAGCCAGTGCTGACTCTGGTTAACCCTGAAGAACAGCTTGATTTAGCCATTGCTGCGAACTACGCAGGCATTCCTGTCAAAGAACTTCAAGGTTACAACCCGGCTTACAACCAATGGGCAACGGCACCAGAGAAACACCAACAACTATTACTTCCTTTAGATTCAGTTGAGAAATTCAACAAAGAAGTCGCTGCCAATAAAGGCAAAGGCATGAAGTTGGTGCGTTACAAGGTTCAATCTGGTGACAGCATTAGCGTACTGGCAAGCAAATATAACACCACCAGCAAAGTGATCCGCTCTGCAAACGGTTTGAGCAACAACAATATTCGTATTGGCCAGCACTTACTTATCCCAACATCCACCAAAGACGACAAGACATACGCCCTAAGCGCCTCAAACCGCCTAGCAAGCACACAGTCGAAGAGTCGTGGTCAATATAAGCTCAGCCATACTGTAAGAAGTGGTGACAGCCTATGGACGATTGCACGCGCAAATAAGGTCTCTCATCAATCACTGGCTAAGTGGAATGGCATGGGACCACGCGACACGCTTAGAGTTGGTCAAGAACTGGTCATTTGGAAGAACGGCTCAGACGGCGCCATCATCCGTACGATCTTTTATAACGTAAGATCAGGTGACACAGTCAGCGGTATTGCATCAAAGTTCAAAGTAAAAAGTACAGATGTTGTAAAATGGAACACTTTGCAGAACAAAAAATACCTACAGCCAGGACAAAAACTGAAGCTGTATGTTGATGTAACTAAGGTAAGTGTATGAACCCGTCAAGTAACCCACTCGTCATGCTGTTGGATATATTCCGTTCGCCAACAGCTTGTTTCTTAGCGCTTTATCAACGAAGTGCTTGGGGATGGCAACCCTACGTCGTATTAATGCTCAGCCCATTTTTGTTTTGGGGTGCTTATTTTTCGAATGTAGATTTTGCATGGTTAAGTGCAGAGCTCTCGCAGCAACTGGCTCAAACGAACCCTGACCAATTGGCGTTACTTGACAGCAATACCTTACTCGCAAGTGAAATCATCAGCGACGTATTTGGCCGAACATTAACCATCGTTCTATTGGCATTCTGGTTTAACCTAGCAACCAAGCCAAGCCAACATCAGCACAGCTTTTGGCGATGGTTTGCAGCGGCATCGGTTGTTATATTCCCAGCTGTTTTAGGTGATGTAGCAAGCTACGCAAGCCTGATACTCAAGCATGGACATGTGATGAACTACGCTGCCGACTTGAACAGCTTAAATGGCTTGATCAAGTTACCGCTAACTAATGATTGGTCACAGTTTGCTAGCTCATTACCACTGCTTCTGCCATGGTACATCGTGCTAGGTTATGCTGCGGTATTAACGTGGACTGAGTTTGAACGCGGGCAAGCGCTTGTGATTTCAGGCTTACCATGGGTTGGCTACTACCTAATCTGGGCGCTCTACATTTTAATCTTTTAAGTAGAAGAGATAAGGCTAGCGAAGACTCTCTAGCCTATTGTTCCGTTAGATTTCCCAAGGTAACCACCGTGCGAATGGTTAAGTTCCAATGACTAATAGCTAATCACTATTTAGCCTTAAAGGTCACTCGCATAGGGTTATGATCAGAAGCGTCCGTAATGGGCGCTTTTGCTTTTTCTACCTCTAGCCCTCGATAGAACACATGGTCGAGCACCAGTCCTGTAATGAACTGAGTTCTGTTATCTGGCTCAAAGGCAACTTCCGTCAAACCAACCTTCTCCAACGCATCTTTCAATACAGCAAAGCGAGCTTCACTCCAGCTATTAAAGTCCCCAGCAAAAATAACCGGCCCACGATACTTTTGCAGATTGTCAGTTAAGCTCTTGAGCTGAGCCTCGTAATCTTCCGTACCAAAGGTAAAGTTCACAGCGTGGATATTAATCACAGCCAGCTCTTCGCCATTGTTTAGTTGGTAACGCGACCAAAGCGCCGATTTAGGCAGTTGAAGCCAAGGTTCTTCATGAGTATAAGCACACGCTTCAATCGGTAAATGGGTTGCTAGGTTGAGTACCCCAGCACTTTGCTCAAAGGCCTCAAACGCATTAACACGTGTGCTTCCCCACTGTCCGCTCATTACCCATTGGCGAAGTCCTTCTGTCATACTAGCTTCTTGCAGCAAGACTAAATCGCTACCTGCCGACAGCTTATTTAACTCACTCTGCCAATTATTTCGGTTTTGCTTGTAGATATTCCACACCGTAATGTCTAAGCCATCAGACACATCAATCGCTTTCGGTGCAGAGTTTTGGTAGCAACTGTAGATGTCGTTACTGGTACTTTGAGAGGAAATGATCAGGTTGGGTTTATTCGGGATCACGAAGATAAAATGAAAACTAACGACAGCAAGCGTTATCAATAACGTGATAACAATGATGGTTTTCTTAAACATACAGCACCCTACCAGAGATGAAAAAGGAGCGATAAACGCTCCTTTTAGGGTAATAGTTTTTTTATACGGCGTCTTCGTCTTCTTCGCCAGTACGAATACGTACCACACGTTCAACTTCAGTAATGAAGATCTTACCGTCACCAATTTTACCTGTTTGAGCCGTCTCAATGATGGTATCAACACATTGGTCAGCCACTTCGTCGGTCACAACGATTTCTAGTTTCACTTTAGGTAAAAAGTCGACCATGTACTCTGCGCCGCGGTATAGCTCAGTATGACCTTTTTGACGTCCAAAGCCTTTAACTTCAGATACTGTCATACCCGTAATACCCACTTCTGCAAGTGCTTCACGTACATCATCAAGTTTGAATGGCTTGATAATGGCTTCAATCTTTTTCATGTTCATCCCTTAAACTGTGCGAATGGCTCATTATCGGTTAGCTATAGTAAACATTCAATGAAAAAAGCCAGAGCTTTAAAGCTCTGGCTCGAAATTTATCATCTTGTTTAATCAGCGCTTTGAGAAGGTTTTACTTAAGGCTTGCGTAGTAAGCGGCTAGATTCGCGATGTCTTCATCACTCAGCATTGAAGCTTGAGCCTGCATTACAGCGGCCAAACCGCCGGTGCGCTGGCCATTCTTATAGGCCTTAATTGATGAAGCGATGTATTGCTCGTTTTGACCTTTAAGGTTTGGATAGCCAGGGATCACTGCGATACCGTCTGCACCATGACATGCCGCACAGATTGCTGCTTTAGCTTGACCCGCAGCAACATCAGCCGCCAGAGCGTTACCACTCAATAGTCCAAATCCAAGAACTAATCCTAGTGTAATTTTCTTCATTGCATATTCCATTAATTATTTTTATTAAAGTGACGGTGAATTGTGACATAAACTTTTTCTACTTGCTCCAAAGCGCTTCACAATCTTGACCTTCGTAGTTTTTATCTACGAATAAGCCTAAAACAGCGATCACTCGATCGCCATCCATTAATATCGGCGTTCTGCGTCTTAACCAACTGGGTACTTGGTACTCTTGAAACAACTTCTTAAGCTTCCTGCTATGACCGCGCCCAACAGGGTGTGCTGACAATCCCTCAGGGTTAAATATCACTCGCAGTGTTCCTCTCGTTGTGTTGAGACTAAAATGTTGCGCATCACAGTGGTTAGATACACCATCACTCGCCGCTGAAGTTAAGTGTAGTTCCCCTAAACCGTCAGGCAAAACTAAGCTCTCTTCCATCGAGATATCACTTTGCCAGTTCGACAAGTCTTTGGTCTCTTTGACGACATAGAGCTGATGATTAAAACGTCTAACCTCAACCTCATTCAACACCAGCTTAGGGTTGGCGTCTGCCTGAGCACATGCCACCTCATCCCATATAAGTTTGAGCTGCTTTTGGCTCGGCATCGGTTGATTACAGCGGCTCAGCCACATTCTTAATAAGCGTGCACGCAGTAAATCAGAGTGCTGAGATAATACCTCAATACTTAAGCTGTGCTTCTCAGTCAAAGCTTGTTGTAAGTGAGATTCTAACAACTCATCCAACAGTAACTCTTGCTCTGCACATAGCTGAGCACTACGACTGACCGATTCTCGAAAACTAGGCCAACGCTCGGTCAGTGTCGGAGTGACTTGATGACGAATAAAATTACGGTCAAAGCGAACGTCTTGATTACTCTCATCTTCTACCCAAGTTAAAGCCATATCGCGCGCCGCCACTTCAATATCCGTTCTCGTCACCGACAGCAGTGGGCGAACGATATGAGCACCTGAAAATGGCATCACTTTCGCCATTGAAGAGAGCCCTTTCGGACCACTGCCACGCTTAAGAGCTAACAAGAAGGTCTCGACTTGGTCATCGATGTGCTGGCCTGTCACTAACACATCACCTTGTCTAATATGCTTTTTAAGGGCTTGGTATCGCGCGTCTCGAGCCAGCTTTTCAACGCTTTCTCCACGGCTAATATCTAGCGAGACTCGTTCAATGAACAAGGATACCGACAAAGCATCACACCATGTTTTGCACTGCTCTGCCCAATAATCAGCATTGTTGCTTAAGCCGTGGTGAACATGTACCGCACAGCAATCGATGTGATGGGACTTAGCGAATTGGGCAGCCAACTCCAACAACACTCGTGAATCGACACCACCACTGAAAGCGACGATCAACCGACAAGGCTTAAGCGCGCTTTGATCAAGTACAGATGTGAAGGTATCAATTAAGTGTGTCATGAGGCTAATAAACCAAGAGATCGTGTGTTAAGGGATAATGTTTTAATAATAAAAAAGGGTTGGCACTGAGTCCAACCCTTTCATCATTTGTTCGTATAGCTAGCCTTATCGCTAAGGCAAGTTATCAGCAGTAGCCGTAGCTCATTAGACGCTGGTAACGACGCTCAAGCAGCGTTTCGTTATCAAACTGCTCTAGCTCTTCTAGCTGTTTAACTAACATGTCTTTCATGTTTTGAGCGGTTTGTGCAGGGTCGCGGTGCGCGCCACCTAGAGGCTCAGGAATGATTTCGTCGATAAGCTCAAGCTCTTTAAGACGAGGAGCAATCAGGCCCATCGCTTCAGCTGCTTGTGGTGCTTTATCTGAATCGCGCCATAAGATTGAAGCACAACCTTCTGGAGAGATTACTGAGTACGTAGAGTACTGAAGCATGTTCACGTAGTCACCAACACCAATCGCTAGTGCACCACCAGAACCGCCTTCACCCACAACGTTACAGATAACAGGAACTGAAAGGCCAGCCATCACTTTTAGGTTTTTAGCGATAGCTTCAGATTGACCACGCTCTTCAGCACCAACACCTGGGTATGCGCCCGCTGTGTCGATGAAAGTAATAATAGGCATGTTGAAACGCTCAGCAGTTTCCATTAGACGTAGCGCCTTACGGTAACCTTCTGGCTTTGGCATACCAAAGTTACGGATCACTTTCTCTTTAGTCTCACGACCTTTCTGGTGACCAATAACCATAACAGGACGGCCATTTAGACGAGCCATACCACCCACAATAGCTTTGTCGTCAGCGTAAGCGCGATCGCCCGCCATCTCTTCAAACTCTGTGAATGCATGCTCCAGGTAATCTTTGGTGTAAGGACGTTGAGGGTGACGAGCAAGTTGAGCTACCTGCCATGCACCTAAGTCACTAAAGATTTTCTGTTTAAGCTCTAAGCTTTTTTTCTCTAGTTGTTCGATTTCTTTGTCTAGATCTACCGCTGTGTCACCACCGTGACGCGAAACGTCACGTAGCGCTTCGATTTTTGCTTCAAGTTCAGCGATAGGCTTTTCAAATTCTAGAAAGTTCAGGCTCATCTATGAATCCTTGTTGATTCAGCTCCGCATTCGCGAAGCTAAATTTTAGTTAAATTCGAGTTCTACTTGGCTATTTCCAAGCAGCTGTTTTAATTCGTCTAGTAATGTATCACTTGGCGTCACGCGCCATTCTGTGCCCAATGTTAACCGCGCTCTAGCGTCGGCACGCTGGTAGTATACATTGACTGGGACCGTTCCGGCTCTATAAGGTTCTAAGATTTGACTAAAGCGTTCAAAAAATTGACCGTTAATTTGGGATTGGTCGATAGATATCGACACCCCACGAGCATATTTCTCACGGGCGCTTCCTAAGTCCATGACCTCGCGCGCGGACATTTTAAGCCCGCCATTGAAATCATCAAAGCTGACCTGTCCGGAAACGACCACAATTTTGTCTTTTTCGAGCAATTCTGCGTAGCGATCGAGCGCATCCGAGAACAACATCACTTCCATTCGGCCCGAACGGTCATCAAGTGTCATCAAACCAATTCGCGTGCCGCGCTTCGTCGTCATCACTCTCGCAGCAATCACCAAGCCTGCAATTGTTAGTGATTGGTCACGACGCGTTGGCGTGGCATCTTTCAAACGACAGCTAGTGTATTTCGCTAACTCTTTGATGTAAGCGTTAACCGGGTGACCCGTTAAATACAAACCAAGCGTTTCACGTTCACCCTCAAGCCAAATCTTCTCAGGCCATTTAGGCACTTGGGTATACTTGTGTTCAACCTCTTCCGGAGCGTCGGTCAACACGCCAAACATATCAGATTGACCAAAAGACTCGGCATGGTGATGTTGACTCGCTGCCTTCACCGCATCTTTCAAAGATGCCATCATTGCCGCTCGGTGAGGACCTAATCTATCTAAGGCTCCGGATAGAATCAACTTTTCGATAACACGTTTGTTGACCTTCTTCAGATCAAGGCGTGCACAGAAGTCGAATAAGTCTTTAAAGTAACCGCCTTTATTTCGCGCTTCAATGATCGCTTCAATAGGGCCTTCACCGACCCCTTTGATCGCACCGATGCCATAAACAATCGCGCCATCTTCATCCACATTGAAACGGTATAAACCTGAGTTGATATCTGGTGGTAAAAGCTTGAGCTTCATACGGAAACATTCATCAACAAGGCCGATAACCTTCTCGGTGTTATCCATATCCGCTGTCATTACCGCAGCCATAAATTCCGCTGGGTAGTGCGTTTTCAGCCATAGCGTTTGATAAGAAACCAGTGCGTATGCGGCCGAGTGAGATTTGTTAAAGCCGTAGCCCGCAAATTTCTCTACCAAGTCAAAGATCTTCATGGCCAGTTCGCCATCAACACCATTGGCTTCAGCGCCCTCTTTAAAGGTACCACGCTGCTTTGCCATCTCTTCTGGCTTTTTCTTACCCATCGCACGACGCAACATATCCGCTCCGCCAAGCGTATAACCAGCGAGGATCTGTGCGATTTGCATTACCTGTTCTTGGTACAGGATGATGCCGTACGTAGGTTCTAGTGTCTCTTTAAGCGATTCGTGCTGCCACGTTTCATCTGGGTATGAAACCGCTTCTCGGCCGTGCTTACGGTCGATAAAGTTATCTACCATGCCTGATTGCAGAGGACCCGGACGGAACAAGGCTACCAATGCGATAATATCTTCAAAACAGTCCGGTTGTAGACGTTTGATCAGGTCTTTCATACCACGCGATTCCAGCTGGAATACCGCGGTGGTTTCAGAATTTTGTAATAGGTTAAATGACGCTTGGTCATCAAGAGGAATCGACTCGATACGAACCGGCTCTTTGCCTTCTTTCTTCAGGCGAGGGTTTACAAGGCCTAACGCCCAATCGATGATGGTCAGAGTACGTAGACCCAAGAAGTCGAACTTAACCAAACCGGCGGTTTCAACGTCATTCTTATCGAATTGCGTTACTGGGAAGTTACCTTCTGCATCGGCATAGATTGGCGCAAAATCGGTGATCGTGGTGGGTGAGATAACAACACCGCCCGCGTGCTTACCGGCATTTCGCGTACAACCTTCAAGGATGCGACACTTATCGATCAGCTCACGAACTTCTTCATCGCCATCGTAAAGCTCTGGCAATGCAGGTTCAGCAAGGAATGCTTTCTCTAGCGTCATACCCGGATCTGGCGGTACAAGCTTTGAAATTCGATCGACGAAACCAAACGGGTGGCCCAATACACGGCCTACATCGCGGATTACCGCTTTTGCCGCCATGGTACCAAAGGTGATGATCTGAGAAACAGCATCACGACCGTACATCTCAGCCACGTGATCAATAACTTGGTCACGCTTATCCATACAGAAGTCGATATCGAAATCGGGCATGGATACACGTTCTGGGTTCAAGAAACGTTCGAAAAGTAGATCGTATTCAAGTGGATCGAGATCGGTGATATCCAAGGCGTAAGCGACTAGAGAGCCGGCACCAGAACCACGGCCAGGACCTACTGGCACATCGTTGTCTTTTGACCACTGGATGAACTCCATTACGATCAAGAAGTAACCTGGGAAACCCATGTTGTTAACAACTTCGAGCTCAATCTTGAGTCGCTCATCGTATTCCGGTCTGCGCTCAGCACGCACTTTTTCATCTGGGAATAGGAACGCTAGACGTCGCTCAAGGCCTTCTTCAGATTTCTTGATCAAGAAGTCTTCAATCGCCAAACCTTCCGTTGGGAAGTTAGGCAGGAAGTACTCGCCCAGACGAACCGTTACATTACAACGCTTAGCAATCTCAACACTGTTCTCAAGTGCTTCAGGGATATCGGAGAACAACTCGCACATCTCTTCTTCGCTACGAAGATACTGTTGCGCGCTGTAATTTTTAGGACGACGAGGATCGACCATAGTGAAACCATCATGAATTGCCACGCGGATTTCATGGGCATCAAACAGGTCTTCAGTTAGGAATACTACTTCGTTGGTTGCAACAACAGGCAAGTCTTCCTGCTCAGCCAGTTCCAACGCAAAGTGCAGGTAAGACTCTTCATCCGGACGCCCAGTACGAATGAGCTCCAAATAAAAACGGTCTGCGAAATGTGTTTTGTAAAACTCAACGCTGCTTGCAACCAACTCTCGATTGCCTTTCAGCAGCGCCTTACCAATCTCACCCTCTTTTGCTCCCGATAGAAGAATCAGGCCTTCGGCATGTTCAATCAGCCACTCTTTATCAATAACAGGCTGATGTTGAACATGACCACGAAGGTAAGCTTTTGAAATCAATAATGTTAGGTTGTTATAACCTTTATTATTCGTTGCAATAACAGTGAGCTTGGTTAATTCATCGCCAAAATCCGGAGACTGCATCAAGAAGTCAGCACCAATAATAGGTTTAACCCCACACCCATGGGCAGTACCGTAAAACTTCACCAAACCACACAGGTTGGTAAAGTCGGTCAATGCTAGAGCAGGCATACCCATTTCAGCGACTTTTTTAACTAATGGTGGCACCTTGGATAGGCCATCCACCATCGAAAAGTCACTGTGTACGCGTAGGTGAACAAATTTTGGATCTGACATTATTTTTCCTGAGTTCTAGGTTTGAGCCTAGGATTACAACTGTGTGTATTCTATTTTTTTCTAATACAAGTTAGCAACTTTATTCGATGCTAAGCTCTAGTTAACGTAAAGCTCTAATCTATACCAAGAATACGTTTTACTGGCTTAAAGCTCTTGCGGTAATGCTCGGTTACACCATGTTTTTCAATCGCTTCGAAATGCGCTTTGGTCGGGTAACCTTTATGCTTAGCAAAACCAAACTCTGGATGAAGTTTATCAAGATCTTCCATCTCTTGGTCACGAACGACTTTTGCGATAATAGACGCCGCACTGATTTCAGCCACTCGCAAGTCCCCCTTCACAATCGCAAGACCATCCATCGGCAGTTCTGGGACTCGGTTTCCATCTATCAACGCCATATCAGGTTGAACGCTCAACCCCGCGATAGCTCGCTGCATAGCAACCATCGTCGCTTGCAGAATATTCAACTCATCAATTTCTTGTGGAGAACAACGACCGACAGACCACGCCAAAGCTTTCTCTTTGATTTCAGGAAGTAACGCAAGACGCTTTTTCTCAGACAATTTCTTTGAGTCGTTCAAGCCTTCGATTGGGTTGTTTGGATCAAGGATAACCGCAGCGGTCACCACGTCGCCAACCAAAGGGCCACGCCCTACTTCATCCACGCCAGCAAACAGCTGGTAACCTTGCGGGTATTCAAATGGAGGAAGCTCTTTTTTTTCTTTTACTGCCATAACTAATCTCTTAATGTTCTGTAAATAAGCGCTTTATGCTTCAACAAAAGGTCGGTCAATCAATTTCAATACTGCGTTAGCGGCTTGTTTGTCTGCGTCTTTGCGGATCCAGTGATGCATCTCGGTAAAGCGTTTGATCAAGGCACTGTTATCGGCTGATAGCATTTTATCGACAGACGGGAACAAAAAGTCTGGGTGGCACTCTTCAAGAATATGCTCTTTCACGATCTCTTCACCAGCCAAAATATTCGGCAGTGACACAAACTCAGTGATCGCCAACTTCTTAACAATGTAACCCGTCAGCTTATTTACTTTGTAACCAACCACCATAGGGCGTTTAAGCAACATACATTCAAGAGCCACGGTACCTGAAGCCAAGAGCACAGAATCAGCGGCGGTAATCACGTTGGTTGCCGTATCTTCGACTAACGTGAATTCAAGCTCAGGTGCGGTCGATTGCCAGATTTCAGTAAACTGCTTTTTACGCTGCTCGTTAACGAGCGCAACAACAAAATTGATATCCGGATACTTCTGCTTGATACGTTGGCAAGTTTCGATAAATGGCTGAGCAATCAAACCCATCTCACCACCACGACTACCCGGTAATACGGCTAACCACTGCTTGTCTTGATCAAGACCTAACAGCTCTCGAGCATCTTGTTTACTAGGCTCTAAAGGAATCGCGTCTGCCAACGTGTGACCAACAAACTCACAGGCAACGTTATATTTATCGTAGAACGCTTTTTCGAACGGCAAGAAAGCCAAGACTAAGTCGGTTGCTTTGTCGATTTTAAAGATACGCTTTGGACGCCAAGCCCACACTGAAGGGCTCACGTAATGCACCGTTTTGATACCAGCGTTCTTAAGGTCTAACTCAAGCCTTAGGTTGAAATCGGGCGCGTCGATACCGACAAAGACATCGGGTGGATTTTGAGTGAAATACTTAACCAGCTCTGCTTTTACTTTTAACAAGCGAGGTAAACGGCCAAGCACTTCAACTAAGCCCATAACGGCCAGCTCTTCCATCTCGAAAAGAGACTCACAACCTAGGGCTTTCATTTTCGGCCCGCCAATGCCAACGAACTCTGCATTCGGGTATTGTGATTTGATCGCTTTGATAAAGCCTTCACCAAGCGTATCGCCAGACAGTTCGCCGACAACAATGCCTACGCGCAATGGTTCATTCGAAACGAAGTCCGAGCTATTGGTTGCTGCTTCTTGCTGTGCCATAGTTTTTCAATTCCCTTGTTGCCTAAAACAAAAAAGACCGCCTAACGAGTAGCGATCTTTTTGTTATACCATTCTGATGAAGTAGTTATTGCCATACTCACATTGATTGGTACATAACCATATCGAGTATTAACGAATAATACCGCGCTCAGAGTTCTCTAGCATTTCAAGCATAGGCGCTACCGAAGTAAACTCTTTTGCCATTTCAACTAAAGCCGCTTTCGCTTCTTCAAGTGTTTTACCTGAACGGTATAGCTCTTTGTACGCCTTCTGTAGTGCACGAATTTCAGGTTTTTCAAATCCGTTACGCTTCAAACCTACTAGATTAAGACCGAATGGAGCCGCGTGGTTACCCTGTGCAAGCACGTACGGCAGTACATCTTGAACAACTGCAGAACAACCACCAATGTATGCGTAAGCACCAATTGAGCAGAATGGGTGAATCGCAGAAAGTGCCATAACACCAGCGTAGTCGCCAACCGTTACATGACCGCCAAGAATAGCGTTGTTACCAATGTGAGTGTGGTTACCAACAATAACATCGTGCGCTACGTGAGCATTAACACAAAGTAAGTTGTCATCACCAATCACTGTGGTTGCTTTGTCTTGAACCGTACCACGATGGATTTGAACCGCTTCACGAATTACGTTGCGATCACCGATCACAACTGTTGTGTCTTCGCCGCCGTATTTCTTATCTTGGTTTTCTTCACCGATAACAGCGTGTGGGAAGATACGGTTTTCTTTACCAATGGTTGTGTGACCTTTGATCACAACGTGCGACATCACTTCAGTGTCGTCACCAATTGTCACGTTACCAGCAATGTAAGTGAAAGGCCCAACCGTCACGTTAGCACCGATAGTTACATCACCTTCGATTACTGCTGCCGGGTGAATTTTCGCTGTTTCATGAATCATATTAAAACTCTCTACGAGCACATTTAAGTTCAGCTGAACATACAACTACGCCGTCAACCTTAGCAACACCATTAAACGATGCGATGCCACGACGTTCTTTTAAGAATTCAACTTCGATAACCAGTTGGTCACCAGGTACTACTGGCTTACGGAATTTTGCTTTATCAACACTTGCAAAGTAGTAAAGCTCGTTGCCAGAAGGCGCACCAAAAGATTTAAATGCTAGAAGGCCTGTTGCTTGTGCCATTGCTTCTAAGATCAACACGCCTGGGAATACAGGAAGTTGTGGGAAGTGGCCTGTGAACTGAGGTTCGTTAACAGAGACATTCTTAATCGCAGTCAGTGTTTTTTCTTTTTCAAAGCTAGTCACACGATCAACCATTAAGAATGGGTAGCGATGAGGTAATAGTTCCTGAATTTCAGTAATGTTCATCGTTGTCTGTTCAGTAGTCAAAGTCGTATTCCTATATATATTCTTTATTTAATTAGAAGGATTATAAACGAAAAAGACTCGCTGTACGCGAGCCTTTTATTAGAAATGCTGGAATTATGATTCCGCGCTCTTCTCGATAAGTTTTTCAACGGTTTTCAAACGCTTGTTCATTTCATCAATTCGATGAACACGCGTTGCTGTTTTACGCCAATCTTTATTTGGCTGTAAAGGAATACCTGAAGAGTACATGCCTTTCTCAGTGATGCTGCGCATTACCATCCCCATACCGGTGATTGTAACGCCATCAACGATTTCAATGTGACCATTAATCACACTGCCGCCACCAATAATACAGTACTTACCTATCGTCGTGCTGCCTGCGATGATAGTACCACCCGCAAGAGCAGAACCATATCCGATGTGAACATTGTGAGCAATTTGAAGTTGGTTATCTAAGATAACGTTATCTTCAATGATTGTGTCATCTAATGCACCACGGTCAATGGTAGTACACGCGCCGATTTCTACGCGGTTACCAATGCGAACAGAACCCACTTGCGGGATCTTAACCCACTCACCTTTCTCGTTCGCATAGCCAAAGCCATCAGAGCCAATAACAGTACTTGATTGGATCAGACATCCTTCACCAATCACAACTTCATGGTAAACACTTACGTTAGCCCACAGCTTAGTGCCTGCGCCAATTTTTGCATTTTTACCAATAAAGCAACCAGCACCGATGATCACATCATCACTAAGTACTACACCAGACTCAATCACAGCGTTCGCGCCAATAGACACATTTTGTCCAATGGTTGCTTCGCTAGAGATTGAAGCAGAATCAGCAATAGCCGCTGCGGGAGCAGGAGTAGTATCAAGCGCTTGAGCAACTTTAGCAAAAGCAACATAAGGGTCATTAACCACAATCACGTTAGTCTTGCACAGTTCACGCTCACTCTCTTTAACCATAATAGCGGACGCTTTACAGTCACCTAGGTGCTTGCTGTACTTCACGTTAGAAAGGAACGTAATGTTACCTTCTTGCGCTTTATCCATCGGAGCGACTGCTGAAACGGTAATTGTACCATCTCCGTGTAGCTCTCCCCCGGTAATCGTTGCCAATTCGGCTAAAGTCAGATTCTTCATAAAACTTATTTCAGTGCTTTAATTACTTTCTCAGAGATGTTGTATTCTGGCTTGCCGTATTGCAGAGCTTGAATATCAACGATCATGTCGTAGCCTTCTTTCTCTGCAACTTTCGTTACAGCATCTTGAATCACTTTGAATAGCTTCTGCTTCTCTTGTGCTTCACGACGTTGGCTTGCTTTTTCTAGTGCTTGAGCTTTGATTTTGTACTTGCTGTCTAGTTGGCCTACTTCGATACGTAGCTTCTCAACTTCGTCAGGACCTAGTAGCTCGCCATCACGCTTAAGCTTTTCAATCTTCGTTTTAGCTTCAGCTTGAATGCTCTGTAGCTCAGCTGCTTTGTCTTTGAACTCTTCCTGCATTTTTTGAAGAACAACTTCACGCTGAGGTAGAGCCTGGAATACTTGTGCAGTGTTTACATAACCCACTTTTTGCGCAGCTTCAGCAGCTGTTGCAAAGAAAGAAGAGCTAAGAACTACAAGGCCTAAACCTGCTGCTTTAATCATATTTTTCAAATTATTGTCCTTTAAATATTAGAAAGTTCTACCAATGGTGAATGTGAAGAATTCCTCATCATCACCTTCGTAAACTTTAATTGGTTTCGCTAGAGAGAAAACCAGTGGGCCCATCGGTGACATCCATTGAAGGGCTGCACCATAAGATGAACGGTAATTTGTTGGATCAGAGTAATCGTAGTAGTACTGGCCGCCACTGTTAGGTGCGCCACGGTCTACGAACTCGGTATCCCATACACTTGCCATATCGAAGAAGACACTGGTACGAATTTGGCTGCGCGCTTCATCAGAAGCAAACGGCGTTGGTACAATTAACTCTAAGCTTGCTAAGGCAACCGCGTTACCACCCACTGAATCATCAGTAGCGGTATCATAGGTTGGGTTATTACCTGTGCTGCTGCCGTAAACGGCTTTCGGGCCAGCTGAGTTAGAGCCAAAACCACGTAGGGTTGTAAAACCACCTGCGTAGTAGTTCTCGTAGAATGGGAACAAGTTATCGTTACCATCTGTTTGACCATAACCATTACCATAGCCTAATCGGCCGCGCATCAATAGTGTGAACTCATGCTTTTTGGTCAGCGGGATGTAATGTTTTACATCGTACTGCATTTTGAAGTACTGAGCATCAGAGCCTGGTACCGTCATTTTAGCGAAAGCACGTTGGTGGTTACCCTCTGTTGGGAAGAAACCACGGTTCAAGTTGTTACGCGTCCAAGAGATATTGATATCGAAGTCATCAGTTAAGATGTGCTCATCACCGTATTGGTCGATACTTCTCGCAAACTGTTCAACCTGGATATAAGTCGGTACGTTACCGATCTTGTTGTGCGTATAGCCAACACCGAACTCAATGCGGTTCAGCTCATCCATAGGGAAACCCCAGGTTAAGCTCGTACCATAACTTTGGTTGGTATAGTCGACGATGCCCGCTTCAGAGGCTTCAAATTCGTTGTAGAAGATCTTACCGCCTAAGCTCACACCATCCAGGTTCCAGTATGGGTCACGGTAGTCTAAGCTCACGTTTTTTTGGTAATCGTTCATCATGGCACTTACGCCAACACGGTTACCAGAGCCCGCAAAGTTGTCTTGTTGCAGGCCAACTTGGAAACTCACACCAGATTCAGTACCGTAGCCGACACCAAAGTTGATACTGCCTGAGTTCGCTTCCTTAACGTTGTAAACCAAATCAACTTGGTCTTCACTGCCAGGAACACGCACTGTTTGTACATCAACCGTTTCAAAGAAACCTAAACGGTTAAGACGGCTCTTACCGGTATCAATGGACTTAGAGTTAAGCCAGCTGCCTTCCATTTGACGCATTTCACGACGCAGTACTTCGTCTTTCGTTGAGTTGTTACCCGTGAATCGAATATCACGAACATAGATACGGCTGCCCGCTTCTACATTGATAACCAACGACACTTCTTTGGTCTCATCGTCAAATTCAGGAATCGTGCGAACTTGTGGGTACGCGTAGCCAGATTCACCAAGAATTCGTTTTACGTTCTCTTCCAAAGACGTTACCGAAGAACCGTTGTACGTATCGCCGTCTTCGAATGGCACTAACGCTTCGAAGTCAGCCTCACGACCGATTAATTCACCACGGAAAGAGACATCTTTAACGGTGTAGGCTTCGCCTTCATCGAGGCCAAGCGTGATGTAAACACCTTTTTTGTCTGGAGAGATCGCCACCTGCGTAGAGTCAACCTTAAACTTAAGGTAACCACGGTCAAGGTAGTAAGATTTCAGCGCTTCGATATCACCGGCTAATACTTGCTTTTGGTATTTTTCATCCGCAAGGAAATTCCACCATGCAACATCAACATTCAGATTGAAACGACTAAGCAGTTCAGAGTCAGAGAAGACTTCATTACCGATAAAGTTGATTTGCTGAATCTTAGCGGATACGCCCTCAGTAAACACAAACTTAAGGTCAGAACGGTTACGTGGCAGAGGTGTCACAACCGCTTTTACTGTCGCGTTGTACTTACCAACACTGTAGTAAAAATCTTCAAGGCCTTTTTCAATGTTACTCAGCGTAGTACGGTCAAGGGCTTCACCTTCACGAACACCAGACGCATCTAGGTTCTGCTGAAGCTGTTCTTCTTTAATCGCTTTATTACCAGAGAATGAGATGCTTGCGATGGTCGGTCGTTCTTGAACTTGAACAATCAATACACCTTCATCACGAAGTACTTTAACGTCCTCAAAGTTGCCCGAAGCATACAATGCACGAATGATCTCAGACACATCGCTTTCATCTACTTCATCGCCAATACGTACTGGCATTTTCAGTAGAGCTGCACCAAGTGCAACACGCTGTAAACCTTCGATCTTGATATCTTGAACTACAAAGTTTTGTGCTCCGTTCGCAGCCACACTAGTGGCCAATAGACTTGCGAACAGAATTTGCTTAATCGCCATACTTATTCTAATTATTCCTTGCTACTACCAATGCCTGTGAGAAACCATTCACAGACGAGTAAAATCGTTAAATATTGCCAGAGCCATCAATGAGAAGAGGATTGCCCCTCCCACTCTGTATCCCATTTCCTGAACTTTCTCAGGTACCGGTTTACGAGTAACGGCCTCAATAGCGAAAAACAGCAAATGTCCGCCATCAAGCATAGGCAGCGGAACCAAATTAATAATCCCTAAGTTAACACTAATCAGAGCCAAAAAGCCCAAGAAGTAAACCAGACCATAATCGGCGGTTGTACCTGCACCTTTAGCGATTGAAATAGGGCCACTCAAGTTGTTTAAGCCAACATCACCAACGATGAGCTTCTTAAGCATTGTCAGTGTCAATCCAATGATTTGACCTGTTTTATCAAATGCTTTTCCTACAGACTCAATTACACCAAATTGTAACTCAAAGCGATAATCTTCTGGCCATTCTGCGACTTCCGGAGCAATACCTGCATAGCCGATTGTCGAACCATCAGAAAGCTCTCGACTTTTTGGTGTCATAACCAATGACTGCTCGGCACCATTTCGCAATACGACCAAGTCCAATGATGTCATTGGATTAGCACGAATTAACTCAACAACCGACTGCCACTGTTCAATAGGTTGCCCGTTAATCTCAACAATTTTATCGCCAGCTTCAAGACCTGCATCGTATGCAGCGCCATCATCAATGATTTGAGCCAGTACGGTCGATATCTCTGGAGAATACGGTCTAAAGCCCAGCGTTGTCATTGCAGATTCAGTTTCTGGGTTGAACGACCAGTCTGAAATATCCAATGTCATTTGTTGCTCAAAGCCGATGTCGTCTTGAGAAGCAACCGTCACTGTCATGGATTGATCACCAATGTGCGATATCAACCCCATATTGACTGATTCCCAATCTGCGGTTTTGATTCCTGAAATAGATTTAAGTTCCATTCCAGTTTCAATTCCGGCTTGTGCAGCAATAGATTGTGGAGTGACTTCACCAATCACGGGCTTAACCGCGGGTACGCCAATCAAAAATACTAACCAATACGCGAACACCGCAAAGATAAAGTTGAATGCAGGGCCTGCACCCACAATCGCCGTTCGTTTCCAAAGCGGCTTCTTGTCGAAAGCGTATTGCTGTTGATCTTCAGAAAGATCGTCAACACGACCATCGAGCATCTTAACGTAGCCGCCCAGTGGAATCACTGATAAGCTGTATTCAGTACCATCACGGCCCACTTTACTCCAGATTGATTTACCAAAACCAATCGAGAATTTTTCAACTTTCACACCACAACGACGAGCGACCCAGAAGTGTCCAAACTCATGAACAGCAACCAGAATGCCAAGCGCTACGATAAAAGATGCGAAGTTCCACAGAATTCCACTCATGTTAGCTGCTCTTTAATAAATTGAATGGCTATTTGACGAGACATATTATCGAGCTCGAGAAGGCTTTCCAAGCTATCTAAGCCCTCAGAGTTATGTTGTTCACATACTTTGCTCATAACGTGTTCGTTAATGACAGCAATATCGGTAAACTTCACCTGATTGTTCAAGAAAGCATCGACCGCGATCTCGTTTGCTGCATTAATGGCTGTTGTCGCATGCTGACCTAAGTAGCACGCTTCAATCGCTAACCTCAAACACGGGTAACGACTGAAATCTGGTTCTAAGAAGGTAAGCTCACCCACTTTAGTAAAGTCTAAAGGCTTAACACCCGCCTCGGTACGATTAGGGTAAGACATCGTCAAAGCGATTGGCGTCGCCATATCCGGTTCGCCCATTTGAGCAAGTACAGAGCCATCCTTGTACTGGACCATAGAATGAATCACAGACTGAGGATGAATAATCACTTTTAACTGCTCTTGCGAGGCATTAAATAACCATTTCGCCTCAATGTACTCTAAGCCCTTATTCATCATAGTCGCTGAATCGACCGAGATCTTAGGACCCATAGACCAGTTAGGGTGTGCAATTGCGCGTTCAGGAGTCACTGATTCGAGTTCAGCCACATCGGTATAACGGAAAGGACCACCCGAACCAGTCAAAAGAATATGGTTGATACCGTTCTCTTCTAAATCACAACGACCTAGGTTAGTTTGTACGCTTTGAGGTAAACATTGAAAGATAGCATTATGTTCACTATCGACTGGAAGTAGTTCTGCACCGTACTTTGCTACCGCATCAATAAACAACTGCCCAGACATTACCAAGGCTTCTTTATTAGCAAGCAAGATACGCTTACCAGCCTTAACCGCAGACATAGTAGGAAGTAAACCTGCCGCACCAACAATCGCAGCCATTACCGTATCCACTTCCTCTAAAGAAGCAACCTGACACATGCCTTCAGTGCCTGAAAGTACTTTTACGTTAGGGTAACTCACGGACAACACTTCAGTCAGTTGAGACGCTGCATCAGAGCAAGCCATAGCAACATAGCTTGGTTGCCACTTTTCAACTAACGCCAGCATCTTTTCAACATTCGAGCCTGCAGCCAGTGCAACCACTGAATAGAGATCTGGGTTTTGCTCAACGACTTTTAGTGTACTTGCACCAATTGAGCCGGTAGCGCCAAGGATAGTTAGATTTCGCATCACATATGACCGTAGAAATGTAATAAAGGGCAGAATCACTGCCCTTTTTTATTAGAATGCTAAATAAAGCAGAGCAAAGACAGGGAATGCAGCCGTTAAGCTATCTATTCTATCTAGTATACCACCATGACCAGGAATCAGATTACTGCTGTCTTTCACCCCAGAAACACGCTTAAACATGCTTTCAACAAGGTCACCTAGAACAGAAATAACAACGGTCACAAGGGTAATAACAATCATGTGAAGTGGGCTTGTGAATTGGATGTCAAACAAGTCAGCAAAGATCCAAGCCACGATCACCGCAGTAATAATGCCACCGATAAGACCTTCAATCGTCTTATTAGGGCTTACCGCTGGTGCCATTTTACGCTTACCAAAACTCTTTCCTGAAAAGTATGCGCCGCTATCTGCAGCCCAAACAAGCAAGCAAACAAACATCACCAGTTTAGCACCGTGGTAAGGATCAGCATCGATACCGTTAGCACGCAGGATAACCACACTCCAGAAGAATGGCAGCAGAGTCAGCACACCAAAGGCGTGACGAAGAAGAGAAGAGTCTTTCCATGCAGGCATAGACTTAGGATAAGTCACCGCCATGCCACTCGCGATTACCCACCAAATCGAGCCAATCGTTAGAATGGCGTAGTGAGCAGTAGACAAGTTATTAAGGCTAAATGCATCAAAAGGGATAAAAGCAAAACTTGCAGCACTTACCACAACCGTTGGAATCAACGCTACATAACGTGATTTGCTTTCAACAAACTGAGTCCACTCCCAAAAACCCAATAGCGAGATTACCGCTAGTGAAAGAATAAATGTAGGAAGTGATAACTCGAAAATACCTAGAATAACTAGGGGAGCTAAAATCAACGCCGTAATAATTCGTTGTTTCAAACCAAAAAATCCTTATTAACTGTCCATCAGAGCTTTAATTTGCTCACCGGTGCATCCAAAACGACGCTCACGGTTAACAAACCAAGTCACAGCTTCTACTAAGCTGTCTTCATTAAAGTCTGGCCAGAATTGTTCAGTGAAATACATTTCGGCGTAAGCCAACTGCCAAAGCATAAAATTACTAATGCGGCATTCGCCACTGGTACGGATAAGTAGATCGACTTCAGGAATATCTGCCATTGTCAGGTGCTGTGTAATCATAGCTTCATCAATGTCATCTACATTAATATCACCAGACTTTACCTGTTGAGCAATAGAGGTCATTGCTTGCTGAATATCCCACTTACCACCGTAGTTAGCTGCAATATTAATAACCATACCCGTATTGGTGCTAGTCAAAGCTTCCGCTTCTTCTATCTTCTTTTGTAGTCGATCATTGAAACGACTTTTATCACCAATAACACGAAGTTGTAGATTATTTTTATGAAGCTTTTTAACTTCACTCGACAGCACTGAAATAAACAGTTCCATCAAGATACCGACTTCTTCTTCAGGACGACGCCAGTTTTCGCTACTAAATGCAAAAAGAGTAACGGCTTTAATGCCAAGTCTGGCTGCAGAAGAGATAGTTTTACGAACGGCTTGAACACCGTTTTTATGGCCAAAGACGCGAGGCTTGCCCTGAGCTTTTGCCCAGCGACCATTACCATCCATAATGATAGCAATGTGTTTAGGAAGAGAGTCTGTGAACGCTTGAGAATTATGCATAAAAGAGTGAATCAAATTCTAATAGTCGAACAGAGTAGCATAAAAAAACGCTGCACCGTGAGTACAGCGTTTTTCCGGAAAGAAAAGAATATGGAAAATTAAACTTCCATCAACTCTTTTTCTTTAACAGCTAGAACTTCGTCTACGTTCTTAACCGCAGCGTCAGTTAGCTTTTGAATTTCGTCTTGTGCTTTACGATCTTCATCTTCAGAGATTTCTTTATCTTTAAGAAGTGCTTTTAGATCGCCATTCGCGTCACGACGGATGTTACGGATAGCAACACGGCCACCTTCAGCTTCGCCACGAACGATTTTAACTAGGTCTTTACGACGCTCTTCCGTTAGCGGTGGAAGTGGAACACGGATAACTGTACCCGCAGACATAGGGTTTAGGCCTAGGTCAGATGTCAGGATTGCTTTTTCAACTAGAGGAGTCAGCGTTTTATCAAACACTGTAATAGCTAGTGTACGTGCATCTTCAGCGATAACGTTAGCTACTTGAGTCAAAGGCGTTGGAGCACCGTAGTACTCAACAGTAAGACCAGAAAGTAGGCTCGGGTGCGCACGGCCTGTACGAATCTTTTGCAGGCTGTTTTTTAGTGCATCAACACTTTTTACCATGCGCTCTTGAGCGTCTTTTTTGATTTCGTTAATCACAATTTCACCTTGATTATGTTCTTTCTTCAAGAAAGCTTTTTATTTGGAGTGATAAGGATAAGCTTGCCAAGGTACAACACCTCAGTAAGCCCGAAAAATTAGTCAGCGTCGCTGATTAATGTACCTTCAGTTTCACCCATAACCACGCGACGTAGTGCGCCTGGTTTATTCATGTTAAATACACGGATTGGCATTTTGTGATCACGTGCTAGCGTAAATGCAGCCAAGTCCATTACTTTAAGTTCTTTATCAAGAACCGTATTGTAAGACAACGTATCATACAACTCTGCGTCTGGGTTTGCTACAGGGTCAGAAGTAAATACACCATCTACTTTTGTCGCTTTTAGAACTACGTCAGCTTCGATTTCGATACCACGTAGACATGCAGCAGAATCCGTAGTGAAGAATGGGTTACCCGTACCAGCAGAGAAGATCACAACGCGACCTTGACGTAGTTGGCTGATTGCATCTGCCCAGTTGTAGTCGTCACACACACCTTTAAGAGGGATTGCAGACATTACACGTGCGTTTACGTAAGCACGGTGAAGAGCGTCACGCATTGCAAGGCCGTTCATTACCGTTGCAAGCATACCCATGTGGTCACCAACAACGCGGTTCATGCCAGCTTCAGCAAGACCAGCACCACGGAACAAGTTACCGCCACCGATAACAACACCAACTTGAACGCCTAGTTCAACCAATTCTTTTACTTCTTGAGCCATACGATCAAGGATCGTTGGGTCAATACCAAAACCTTCTTCGCCTTGTAGCGCTTCACCGCTAAGTTTTAACAGAATACGTTGATACACTGGTTTAGGGTTCGTAGTCATGGAGTTTACCTTCCAAAGAGTTGATGATTAACAGTCATGGATAAAAACTGAAGAGCTCAGTTTGCATTCATAACAGCTAAAAGTCGGAAATAATTCATTATTCATAAAAAGACCGCAGCATTTGCCACGGTCTTTTTCAAACAATACGCTAAGGATTAACCTTTTTGTACCGCAGCAACTTCGTCAGCGAAGCTCATTTCAGCCGCTTTCTCGATGCCTTCACCAACTTCTAGACGTACGAAGTCAGATACTGAAGCGCCTTTCTCTTTCAGGATAGCGCCAACAGTTTGCTTAGGCTCCATGATGAAAGCTTGACCAGTTAGAGAGATTTCGCCCGTGAATTTCTTCATACGGCCAACAACCATTTTCTCTGCGATTTCAGCTGGTTTGCCTTCGTTCATAGCGATTTCAACTTGAACTGCTTTTTCTTTCTCAACTACGTCTGCAGGTACGTCTTCTGGGTTTAGGAACTCAGGACGTGATGCAGCAACGTGCATTGCAACGTGCTTAAGCGTTTCAGCTTCGCCTTCACCAGCAACAACAACACCGATTTTCTCGCCGTGACGGTAAGAAGCTAGTGCAACACCTTCAACGAATTGTACGCGACGGATGTTGATGTTTTCACCGATCTTAGTTACTAGTGCAATACGCGCTTCTTCAAATTTAGCTTGAAGAGCAGCGATTTCTAGACGTTCTGCTAGAGCAACTTCAGCAACTTCGTTAGCGAATGCAAGGAAACCTGCATCTTTAGCTACGAAATCAGTTTGGCAGTTAACTTCAAGAAGAGCAGCTGCGCCGTTTGCTTCTTTGATGATGATTGCGCCTTCAGCAGCAACGTTACCAGCTTTTTTAGCTGCTTTCGCTGCGCCAGATTTACGCATGTTTTCAATTGCTAGCTCGATGTCGCCTTCAGCAGCAACAAGTGCTTTTTTACATTCCATCATGCCCGCAGCTGTGCGTTCACGAAGTTCTTTAACTAGAGCTGCAGTTACAGTTGCCATTCTCTATTCCTCAGTAAATTCTAAAAAAGATAAAAAACAGGGGCCTAATTAATTGGCCCCTGATATTGACTGTATTCAGTCCGTTAAGCCACCGATTATGACCGCTTAATATGAACTAAATATGGCTCAGAGCCGCTATTATTCAGCTTCTACAAAACCGTCTTTTTCAGCAGCTACAGCAGCAACATCTTTGTTACGACCTTCTTTAACCGCGTCTGCAGCAGCGTTTAGGTAAAGCTGTACTGCACGGATTGCATCATCGTTACCTGGGATAACGAAGTCAACGCCGTCTGGGTTAGAGTTAGTATCAACTACAGCGTAAACTGGGATACCTAGGTTGTTTGCTTCTTTAACTGCGATGTGTTCGTGATCAGCATCGATTACGAATAGAGCGTCTGGAAGGCCGCCCATGTTCTTAATACCACCAAGAGATTTCTCTAGCTTCTCCATTTCACGAGTACGCATTAGAGCTTCTTTCTTAGTAAGCTTGTCGAAAGTACCGTCTTGAGCTTGCGCTTCAAGTTCTTTCAGACGCTTGATAGACTGACGAACAGTTTTGTAGTTCGTTAGCATACCGCCTAACCAGCGGTTGTTAACGTAGAACTGGTTGCTGTTGATAGCAGCTTCTTTAACAGCTTCAGATGCAGCGCGCTTAGTACCAACAAAAAGAACTTTACCTTTCTTCTCGCCAACTTTAGCAATTTCAGCTAGAGCGTCGTTGAACATTGGTACAGTTTTTTCTAGGTTGATGATATGTACTTTGTTACGAGCACCAAAGATGAATGGCTTCATTTTTGGGTTCCAGTAACGAGTTTGGTGACCGAAGTGAACACCAGCTTTAAGCATATCGCGCATTGATACAGTTGCCATTTTAAAATCCTCTATGGGGTTAGGCCTCCACATCCCCCATGAATCCGACCCCTAACAACTAACCACTTTTCAGCCGTTATCTATGTTGTTGAGGCACCCCGGAACATGTGTCGGAATGTGTGTGATTTAAAGAAATAAGTTAGTGGACACAAAGCTTGTTTCGCCAATTGGAGAAAACAGTCCTGATGTCCGGCGCGCTTTATACCATATTTTGTCTATCTATGGCTAGAAAAAATTCTAAAAATGGCGACTGCTATACTGATCCCTATCGGCGAATTTCACCTATAAATAGTGTCGCTATTCATTCACTTCTGTCTCAATAAATTGATCACGATTCACTCACGTTGAGCAGTATCCACCAGCAATGTATGGGCATGGGAATGTTGCGCTAAATTGCTGCACTGATAGAATAGCCCCAATATGCACACTTAGGTGCTACCAAATTAAGAGATATGCAATGGCTGTAAAAATTAAAACTGCTGAAGAAATTGAAAAAATGCGCGTCGCCGGCAAGCTGGCCGCTGACATTATTGAGATGATCGAACCTCACATCCAAGTGGGTACCACGACGGAAGAGCTCAATACGCTTTGTCATGAGTACGCTCTAGAAAGAGGTGCATACTCTGCGCCACTCGATTACCACGGTTTCCCTAAGTCTATCTGTACGTCTATCAATCATATTGTGTGTCACGGCATTCCCGCGTCACAAGACGAAACGGGTAGCACAGGTCAATTCAAACCTGCGGTACTCAAAGATGGCGACATTCTGAACGTTGATATCACAGTTATCATCCCTGATGACGCAAATGCCGATCTTAGTACTCGCCCTCAAGGCTACCACGGTGACACCTCTAAGATGTTCCTAGTGGGTGAGGTTTCACCTGCAAACAAGCGTCTGTGCATGGTTGCTCAAGAAGCACTTTACGAAGGCATGCGCCAAGTTAAGCCAGGTGTTCAACTTGGTCAAATCGGTACTGCTATCGAGAAGTACATCAAAACAAACAACAAGAACAACCCACGCGCTAAGTTCTCTATTGTTAAAGATTACTGTGGTCACGGCATTGGTTCTGAATTCCACGAAGATCCACAAGTAGTTCACTACAAGAACAGCGATCGCACCGTGCTAAAAGCAGGCATGTGCTTCACTATCGAGCCAATGATCAACGCGGGTAAGTTTGGCTGTCGTCTTGATGACGAAGATAGCTGGACAGTATACACAGCAGACAGCAAGAACTCGGCTCAATGGGAGCACACTCTGGTTGTAACTGATACTGGTTGTGAAGTACTAACACTGCGCAGCGATGATACAATCCCACGTATCATGAAGAACGCTTAGTTCACCGAACTGAGCGCATCAGCCTTTTAAAAATATCCTCGCATTGTCGAGGATATTTTTTATCCACTCAATTTCGATTTTCCATCAGCTTCTGTTAAATTGTTTACTATTCTCATTTGCTTGCACGGATAGCAGACTATGCCTTATCAATGCCCTCTTACGTTCAATGACGAACAAATTGAAATCTGCGAATTAAAAAATCAGCTCGAGATCTTCACGCAGTATCAAAAAAATGAATTTCTGAACCACCATCCCGTCACCGATTTGGTTCTACTGCGCTCCGAATACATGGATTTACTTCTCAATCGTTTGTGGGAAAATTTCGGATTCAACAAACTGCCTCATATTTCACTTGTCGCAGTGGGTGGTTATGGTCGTGGCGAACTGCATCCTTTGTCTGACATTGATATTCTCATTGTCTCGCAAAAAACACTACCACCAGCTCTTGGTGAAAAGGTCAGTCAATTCATTACTCTACTTTGGGATTTAAAGCTCGAAGTTGGCCATGCTGTGCGAACTATTACTGAGTGTCTCGATATCGGCACCGATGATTTAACCGTCGCGACCAACCTACAAGAGTCGCGATTGTTATGTGGTAGTGAAGACACTTTCCAAGAACTAAAACTGAAGATTCATTCCGATTCATTTTGGCCAAGTGAGACGTTTTACAAAGCCAAGATTCAAGAACAGAGAGAGCGTCATGCTCGCTACCACGACACCACCTATAATTTAGAACCGGACATCAAATCGACTCCGGGAGGGCTCAGAGACATCCATACCCTGAGCTGGGTTGCGCGTCGCCACTTCGGCGCGACCTCTTTGTTAGAGATGAGCAAATACGGCTTTCTGACCGATGCTGAATATCGTGAGCTCGTTGAGTGCCAAGATTTTTTATGGCGTGTTCGCTTTGCATTGCATATTGAACTGCGCCGTTACGACAACCGTTTAACGTTCGCGCATCAAGCTCAAGTCGCTGAACATCTGGGTTATACGGGTGAAGGAAACCGTGGTGTTGAGATGATGATGAAAGAGTTCTACCGAACCCTTCGTCGTGTTGCTGAACTGAATAAGATGCTGCTTAAGCTGTTCGATCAAGCGATCATCAATGGCGGTCAAACCCAAGACGCTGAAATTCTCGATAGTGATTTCCAACGTCGAGGTTCGTTGATCGAAGCGCGCAAGCCTGCCCTATTCCAAGCAAGACCAGAAACCATTCTCGATATGTTCATCCATATCGCCAATGACTCGACTATCGAAGGGGTAAGTCCACCAACATTGCGACAACTGCGTACGGCACGCCGTCGATTGAACCGATTCCTGCATACCATTCCTGAAGCTCGTGACAAGTTCATGGATCTAGTTCGCCACCCTAATGCCCTGCACAAAGCCTTTAGCTTAATGCACAAATTGGGCGTGCTCTCTGCGTACTTACCGCAGTGGAGCCAGATCGTTGGTCAGATGCAGTTTGACCTATTCCATGTTTACACCGTGGATGAGCACAGTATCCGCCTGCTCAAGCACATCAACCGCTTTGGTCAAATCGAAAACCACGATAAGCACCCTATCTGCTGTGAAGTCTATCCTCGAGTACAGAAGAAAGAGTTGCTGATCCTTGCCGCTATCTTCCATGACATCGGCAAAGGCCGCGGCGGAGACCACTCTGAGATAGGTGCGGTTGAGGCTTACTCTTTCTGTATTGAACACGGGCTATCGAAGCCTGAAGCCAAACAAGTCGCGTGGTTGGTACAAAATCACCTATTGATGTCAGTAACGGCTCAACGTCGTGATATCTACGACCCAGATGTGATCACCGAATTCGCCAAAAAAGTGCGTGATGAAGAATCACTCGAGCTACTGGTTTGTTTAACCGTTGCCGATATCTGTGCGACTAACCCTGAGCTATGGAACAGTTGGAAACGAACCCTGTTAGCTGAGCTGTTCCACTCAACGCAGCGAGCACTGCGCCGCGGCTTGGAAAACCCTGTCGATGTCAGAGACCGTATTCGTCACAACCAACAAATGGCATCAGCACTGCTGCGTAAAGAAGGCTTCACCGCTCGTGAGATTGAAGTGTTGTGGCAACGCTTTAAGGCCGATTATTTCTTGCGTCACACACATAAACAAATCGCTTGGCACTGTGAGCACTTACTTCGCCTAGAAGACCCAAGCCAACCGTTAGTGCTGATCAGTAAGAAAGCGACGCGCGGTGGCACAGAAGTGTTCGTTTATTGTAAAGACCAAGCAGCACTGTTTGCGACCGTGGTTGCCGAACTCGACAGACGTAACTTTAACGTTCATGACGCGCAGGTCATGGTTAGCAAAGATGGTCATGTTTTGGATACCTTTATCGTACTAGACCAGCACGGCGAAGCGATTGATGAAGCAAGACACAAAGCCGTTGCTAAACATCTGACTCATGTATTGACTGATGGCCGCCCGACTAAGATTAAGACGCGTCGCACGCCACGTAACTTGCAACACTTTAAGGTCAAAACCTTAGTTGAGTTCCTACCAACCAAGAGCAAGAAACGTACCTTGATGGAGTTAAGAGCTCTTGATACGCCGGGGTTATTGGCTCAAGTCGGTGCAACCTTTGCGGAGCTAGACATCAACTTGCACGGTGCCAAAATCACCACCATAGGTGAGCGAGCAGAGGATCTGTTTATTCTGACCAGTGAAGCGGGAGGAAGGCTGTCTGAAGAACAAGAACAGGCACTAAGAGAACGATTAACCGAGCACGTTTCTGAACTCGCACCTTAGAAAGCGAATTCAGTCTAAAAACAGGTTTAATAACCAAATAAGTGTGGGCAAAGATAGAGAGCGATCTTGCCCACAACTTACAATCAATTCACAGATATCAACTATCTAGCTCGTCGTTAGGCTGCTACATTGATCAAGTCAATTACATAAAAGTATTACATTCATAACCTAGAGGTCGCTTATGTATCCAAACCTCACTGGCTTAGGTATCCACGAACCTAAACAGATTGAACGTTACTCCCTTCGCCAAGAAGCGCACAAAGATATCCTGAAGATTTACTTTCGTAAGCAGAAAGGGGAACTGTTCGCGAAAAGCGTTAAATTTAAGTACCCACGACAAGTAAAAAGTGTGCTTGTTAGCGGTGGCAATAATCAATACAAAGAAGTGACAGAGATTAACCGCAACCTCACTCTTGTGATTGATGAACTCAACAAAATCACCAAACCGACGCCAACGGCTGAGGTGGATGTGAAGCAGAAGATCCTTACCGACTTACGCCATCTAGAGAAAGTGGTATCAAGCAAGATCGCTGAGATCGAAGCTGATCTAGAAAAGCTAAAATGATCCCGCGACTAACTATTACTGTTAACTAACCAACATTAGTTATGCCGTTAAGGTTATACAGATACAAAAAGGGCTGATATCACTATCAGCCCTTTGTTTTTTTATTCTATTTTCTCTATTCACTTAGACTGGAGATTGCCTAAACACGCGAGACTTACTTAGACAAGCAAGTTTGAGCATCGATTAAGTTAGTATCCCACTCAAAGGTTTCAAACAACCTTAGCCAAGTTTCATCAAGGTTGGCCTTCATCACCAACTCTTCTTTTGTGAAAGGATGGATAAAGCGAAGCTCAGAAGCGTGCAACAACAAACGATGCGAATCTAAATCATCACGGAACAGTCGATTGTGCTTACCATCACCATGTGAAGTATCACCGACAATCGGATGTCTTAGATGAGCCATGTGACGACGCAGCTGATGTTTGCGACCTGTCTTTGGCATCATCTCAACCAAGCAGTAGCGGCTCGTAGGAAAGCGTCCTGTTGAATATGGCACTTCTACTTTTGCTAGCGGTTCATAGACTGTCACTGCCTCTTGCGCTTCTTTGTCTTCTTTCGCGAACTTATCTGCGATCTTATCCAGCTCAACCTTAAGTGCATAATCGAGCGTATCGCCCTCTTCTATCCAACCACGGACAATCGCATGATAGGTTTTTTGCATCTCATGATTAGCGAACATTGGCATCACCTGTGAAGCAACCTCACTCGACAACGCAAACACCAACACACCCGATGTCGGTCTGTCTAAGCGGTGTAATGGAAATACATGCTGACCAATTTGATCGCGCAATGTCTGCATAACAAATTGAGTCTCGTGTTTATCTAGCCATGAGCGGTGCACCAGCATTCCTGCAGGCTTATTTACCGCGACAAAGTACTCATCTTGATAAATGATCTCTAACATTAGGCGCATACCTCATCAATGCTTTGAATCGTCACTAGTAGCTCAGCTTTGTCTGCCTCATTTTTCCACACTTCACCAAAATATGGATGAATAGCAAACCCCTTAGGTAAAGGCATTTGCGCATCAATCATCGCATTAATCTTGACGATGAAGATCCACTGTAGCCACTCTTCGGGTTGCAGTGAATCGATAGCAAAAGGTTCAACGCTCGCCAGAGCTTCATCCAACGGTGCAACGCTACTCCATAGGGAGCATTGGCGCATTTGTTGTTCTAATTGTTGAAGTAATGGAGGTAACTTTGTGGCAGCTGTCATTTTTCACCAAGTTATTTATCTAGTGACCTTGAAATTGGGGCATAGAGTACCATCTATTTAGGAAAGAAAGTTAGGAGCTTTATTACTATGGAAACGATTCACACGCTCACTCAGTTGCTAAAGAATAGCGGTTGCCAATACGATATCTACGACCTCGGTCGCCGTATCCAGAAGATCGACAACACCCTATTCTCCGATGTTGAGCAAGGGAAACAGCCATACCCATTTCCACTTCAGAAACAAGCTCACTTAGCGATCAGCTACTGGAATGAACAGAAGCAGCCATGGATCTGGTTCCTAAAATTCAAACTGGACGAAAGAGGCCTATTACATCAAGGTGATGTCGGCAATTTCCTTAAGTTTGTTATCGAAGCGATGGGCACACGTTTGAACGGTGAGATCAGCGAAGAGCAACAACAAAAGCTGTCAAACAACCCATATACCTTCAAGCCTTCAGAAGACAAAATGGCCGTGTTCCATAGCCAAGTAAGAGCAGGTTTAGACCTTGCAACGAGCCAATACTACGAACACGCTCAACACTACTTCACAGGCGATCTAGGCTGGGACAACTGGAAAACCGTTGGCCTACAAGGCATCACTGATATGTGTGCTCGTTTAGGCAGCCAACAAAATGGTGTCGCGATTCGCAAAGCATTGAATAAGCTGCCTTCAGAACCTCTATACGCGACTCTCGGGGCGCTTGAGCATACGCAAATCAATGACAAGCTCGCTCAACGCTTACAAGAAATGGCAGAGAATGAGATTAACAGTCAAGAGCCAGATCTGTTCTTACTGTCAGCACTGGTACGTGCCCTTTCTGGCGCAGAGCAAAGCACAACCAACGCCGTAATTAACCAAGTTCTGGCTAGCCCGCGCTTAAGCCACCAAGAAGTATTGATTGGTTTGGCTGGTCGCAGCTGGCACGCACTGCAAGATCCTGCGATTGCTGAGCAGTTCTTGCTGCGTCTCGCACAAACGGGCAACCAAAACTTGTTCAATCAGTTATTTGCAGATTTAGTGATGATTCCGACACTGAGAATGGTATTTTTACCATTATTGAACTCGAACCCATCACCAGAACTCGCCAATGCACTTGTAGAATTACAACAAGCGGCTAAGTCGCAATAGATACCAGACAGAACAGCTCAGTAGCTCATAACAAAAAGCTCAAATCACGAACGGAATAGAGAGATAAAAGGAAGTATGGATTAAATGATAGATAACTTATTGGCTATTTTGATGCTGTGCTTCTTTTGCTTTCTGTTTTGGCAACAGCGCAGGCAATCCGAGCTTGCGAAAGCTGCCATTGCGAGAAAATGTAAAGAGCTCGACTTACAGCTATTAAGTGTTGCCTTTAGTGGTCATAAACTTAAGATGCGCCATGAGCTCACCACCATTTGGCGCTGGCACACCGTGTATCAATTTGAGTTTTCAGCGTTAGGTGATGACCTGTACCAAGGGAAACTGACCATGGTGGGCTTCCGTTCTATGCGGTTTGAGCTACAGCCTCATAGAATGTAACGTCGCAATACGCGGTATAACTATATTCATGATAAGGGCCAAACTGATCTTGTTTGGTCTCTTTAAATGCAAAGCCTAACTTTTCAAGTAACTTAATTGATGGGTTATGACCAACATTAACGGTCGCGACAACATTCGTTAGGTGTTCTTCAAAACAAACCAAACTAAAGAAAGGTTTTAGCACTTCACTAGCAAGGCCTTGATTCCAAAACTCCTTGTCCAGAATAAATCCCAGTTCATGCTTCCCTTCTTCAGACGAAACAAACAAATGCCCGAGGTATTCGCGGGTTTGGTTGTGGATAATGGCTCGGCAAAAACCAACGTTGTCGTTCAGTATTTCTTGAAATAGGTGTTTTGCAGAGGCAATAGAATGCGGCCCGTTCATTTCAGCACGATTGATGGGGCAGCAATTCAACTTGATAAAGTCATGTTCTAACTGCTCGGTATAAGGTACCAACAGCGTTCTTGAGGTTGCTATCGTCATAAAACACTCCTTGTGTTGACCATTAGCAGAAAAGCAGATGTCGCGTGCTTAGATAAAAGCTCCTGAATTAAAGAGAGCCCCTAGATAGAGAAAAAGCCTTAGGAAAAGAAAAGCCCCGACACCGAAGTGTCAGGGCTAGGGTCTTACTCGCAGCAGTCCGGCTACTAATTAATGCTCCATGCATCATCCATAATAGTGGCTGTAATCCTTCAGCTCTTTCCTTTACTTCGCCGTCCTAGCGGTGTCCAATCATCCTGAAAGCTAACAATCCTAGTTAGCGCACATCACTTGTTCCGTGAGCGGTGTCCTTTACATCGTCCTGATGCTAATCCAACCCTTTAATCCTAAAGGTGTCCATTGTCATTCCGTTGCAGCTAACTTCCTGTTAACTGACTGTATCCCTACAATGTCCTTACGCTCCATGCTTGATCACTCAATCCTAAGTAACCAAATCTTCATCCTGAAGATAACCAAATCCTTGGTGCTTTCCTGTTCCGTGTCAGAATCCTTCCGACAAGGTTTAATTTACGCGATTTAGGATTTCGGACAATAGATTTGCATCACATTTTGAATTTAAGAAAGTTGTTAATTATATAAAACAATTAAAATTCAACACCTTAACCATGTGCACATCAATCTCTCTAGCGATGTATTCGTGTTATCTCACAACCTTTGTAAGAGATCTCTCACAAGCCATGGGCGGTTTTATGATTCGCTATCATTCACCAGAGCGAGTAAAATGACTAAAGACTAAAAATGGAGATCAACATGCTGACAAAAGATGTTTCTGAAGAGTTGAAATCAGTGCTTGAAGGACTGCAAGCGCAAGGGAAAGAGCCGACAGTTGCTTTAGTTAAGGCTCGTATGAGCACATCCGTTCCGATGCCCGCTTTAATCACGACCATCAAGAGCTGGAAAAGCGCAAATCGTGTTCCTAAAGTTGAAGTCGCGACACAAGAAGAGCCAGCACTTGATCGTGTTAGCCAACTGGAAAAGCAAATCCTTGAACTCACTGCTCGCGTTGCCATGCTTGAAGCTAAACTAACTGATCAATAAGGCAACTGAGCAATAAGTTGACCGATAAATAAGCTAACAGAGAAATAGAACACTATGAAGATATGGGTTGATGCGGACGCTTGTCCAAAGGTTATCCGAGAAACAATCGTACGCGCAGCTGAGCGCACAGGGGTTGAATGTACCTTTGTGGCAAACCATCTGGTTCCCGTTCCTAAACGCAATAACATTCACTCAATTCAAGTGCCAAGCGGGTTTGATATTGCTGATGATGAAATCGTAAAGCGCACTGAACCCGGCGATCTTGTGATTACATCCGATATCCCTCTGGCTGACGAAGTGATCACTAAAGGTGGGCAAGCACTCAGCTCTCGTGGTGAGCTTTACACCAAAGAGACCATTAAAGCGCGTCTGAACATTCGTGACTTTATGGATACCATGCGCTCAAGTGGCATCCAAACGGGTGGACCAAGTGCCCTTTCTCAAACCGACCGTCGTGAGTTTGCCAACCACTTAGATAGAATTCTAGCCAAACGCTAGCTGGCTCATCCGAGCTTAACCTAGTTCTATCTCTCCATAAAAAATCAAAAAACCTGCAAACAATGCAGGTTTTTTTAATATCAATTAGAAGAAGGTTTCCCCTACTCTACAACTAAGGCGTGTAGTACGTTGCAGCACCTGGACCTACTGGTAGGCCAAATACGAATACCCAAACGTAGAACATTAAGCTCCAACCAACCAAGAATACGATTGAGTATGGAAGCATAGTTGCAATCAGAGTACCGATACCTAGGTTCTTCATGTAACGCGTCGCTACAGCTAGGATAAGACCAAAGTAGCTCATCATTGGCGTAATGATGTTGGTTGTTGAATCACCGATACGGTAAGCCGCTTGAATCGTTTCAGGTGCGTAACCTACTAACATTAGCATTGGAACGAAGATTGGCGCTGTTACTGCCCACTGAGCAGAAGCCGAACCGATCATCAGGTTAATGAAGCCACACATTAGGATGAATGCGAAGAACAACATTGGACCCGTTAGGCCGATATCCTGTAGGAAAGTAGCACCTGCAACTGCGAATACTTGACCGAAGTTAGTCCACTTGAAGAAAGCAACAAACTGAGCAGCGAAGAACACAAGTACGATGTACATGCCCATTGAAGACATAGACTTAGACATTGCATTGATTACATCACGGTCTGTTTTCATTGTGCCGGTAACTTTACCGTAAACAAAACCAGGAACTGCGAAGAATACGAAGATGAACGCTACGATACTTTTCAGGAATGGAGAACCTGAAACCGTACCTGCTGCTGAACGTAGAACACCATCAGCTGGAACAATCGTCCAAGCAAGAAGCGCTGAAACCGCTAGCACTGCGATACCCGCAAACTTAAGGCCTTTCTTCTCAACGTCTGTTAGCTTGCCCATTGAATCATTTGATAAATCTTCAGACGCTTCTTCGTCGTTGTATTTACCCAGTTTTGGTTCAACAATCTTCTCAGTTACAAATGCACCTGTAATCGCGATGAAGAAAGTAGAAACAAACATGAAGTACCAGTTTGATTCAGGACCAACGTTGTAAGTCGGGTCAATCATTTGTGCTGCTGTTGTAGTAATACCAGAAAGCAGCGGGTCAACCGTACCGATTAGAAGGTTTGCAGAGTAACCACCAGATACACCAGCAAATGCTGCCGCTAGACCTGCTAATGGGTGACGACCCAAAGAGTGGAAAAGCATTGCTGCAAGCGGGATAAGTACTACATAGCCAAGCTCTGAAGCCGTGTTAGAGATAATACCTGCGAAAACTACGGTTACCGTAACCATGCGCTTAGATGCGCCCATTACCATGCCACGCATCGCCGCAGATAATAGACCTGAGTGCTCAGCAATCGCTACACCTAGCATTGCAACAAGCACGGTACCTAATGGCGCAAAGCCAACAAAGTTTGTCACTAGATTAGTAACAATGAGCTGTAAGCCTTCAGCATTAAGTAAGCTTACAACGTAGATCATGCCGTCAGCAGCACGACCTGGAGCACCTTCTGGACGAGGGTCCATAACAGACACATCAAAATATCCAGCTATACCTGAAGTAACTAGAATAGCGACACAGAAGATTGCGAAAAGAGTGATCGGGTGGGGTAATAGGTTCCCCAAATATTCAACACCATCGAGAAAACGGGTAAAAATAGGTTTCTTTGGCGAGTTGTTTTTTATTGAAGCTGATGAACTCATCAGTTCCCTCCTTGTAGTGATTCCTATGCAATTGTGACAAAAATGTTCAAATTGCCAGCGAAGGGTACGCGACAAAATTATCAATTAGAAATTCAAAATGTTACAAAATGTGTAACAAACGACGATTTTTAACTCTATTTGAACAATTAATTAGCAAATAAATCTACATTAAATACAAAATCTAGATTTATAATTCACAAATACACATTCACTACAAATATAACTGATAATATAAGCCATTGATTCACTTGAAAATAAAACACGCCATACTCTAAGTTAATACGCAATATTCTGTCAGGTTCTTCTCGAGGGAAAAGAAAAACAGACAAATGAATGAAGTTTGACTTTCCCCTCGTTTTTACACTCGCGTCACATCAATTTGACTGACTATTTCTGAACCGCTTTGAATCTCGGATTGGTTTTGCAGATAACATAATAACGACCTCTGCGCTTTACTATCTGGCAATCAGGATGGCGACTTTTCGCACTTTTAAGTGATTTCACAACTTTCATTCTATTTCGCTCCCTTACCTAATTGACCAAAACGACGAGTGAAGTTCGCAACACGTCCCTCTTTATGTAGCACTCGTTGTTTACCCGTATAGAAAGGATGCGACTTTGACGACACCTCAATCGTGAAGTAAGGATAAGTATTGCCGTCTTCCCATTCGATAGTACGGTCTGTTTTTAGCGTTGAGCCGATTAAGAAGTACTCATCGACACTGGTGTCATGAAAAACCACGGGACGGTAATCTGGATGGATATTCGGTTTCATTGTATTTCCCCTAAATAACTAATTTTGATATGTTATAACATTTCAAATGATAATTATTATCAAAAGAAAAACAAGCGATTTTATGATATTTTTCCGTCTTAATCGTAATCAGAGAACACCCAACTATGTACACCATTGAACCTGTTGGCTTTATTGAGTCTCCTTATAAAGAGAAGTTCGCTGTGCCAAGGCAGCCCAGGTTGGTACCCACATCCACCTCAAGAGTCAGGTTGGTTGATGCAGCAAACTGCCTTGAGTCTGTTCGTGATATAGAGCAATTTAGCCATGTTTGGTTACTATTTCTGTTCGACAAGAACCTTGAAGCAGGCTGGAAACCAACTGTGAGGCCACCTCGCCTTGGCGGGAATGAACGTATTGGTGTATTCGCGTCACGTGCCACATTCAGACCAAATGGAATTGGCATGTCTGCGGTTGAACTAAAAGGTGTGTCTCAAGAGAAAGGACAGACTTGGTTGGATCTCGGCAGCGTCGACTTAGTAGACGGTACACCGATCATCGACATCAAGCCTTATATCCCCTACTCAGATTCGATTCCGGATGCATTGGGAGGGTTCGCCGCCGACGAACCAGAAGTGCTCGACGTTAACTTTTCGCAGCAAGCGCAAAGTAAGCTCGCAAGCCATCCACAAGCGCGCCATATCATTCAGGTGATCAAAGAAGTATTAGGCCAAGATCCTCGCCCTGCCTATAAGAAAGGTAAGCCTGACAACAAGGAATATGCGGTAAATTTGTTCAATCTTAACGTGAAATTCGTGGTTGAAACGCTTTTCATCAATGTAACTGACATTGAACGCTTTTGAGATCCCAAATAGGCTGATATTATATGCGGCTATATCAGATTTGCTGTGGTTACGAACGACAGCAAGTTTTCTTTTATCAATGATGAAACGGATACCATAGAATGCGTACCAGTAACTACCTTCTTTCTACTCTGAAAGAGACTCCAAACGACGCAGAAGTTATCAGCCACCAGCTGATGCTACGTGCAGGTATGATCCGTAAGCTAGCTTCAGGTTTATATACTTGGCTACCTACTGGTCTACGTGTACTGCGTAAAGTCGAAAATATCGTTCGCCAAGAGATCGATAATGCAGGTGCCGTTGAAATCTTGATGCCCGTAGTTCAACCGTTTGAGCTTTGGGAAGAGACTGGCCGTTCTGAAAAGATGGGGCCTGAGCTACTTCGTTTCACAGACCGTCACTCTCGTCCATTTGTTCTTAGCCCAACAGCTGAAGAAGTGGTAACGAGTCTAGTACGTAACGAGATCAGCTCTTACAAACAGCTACCTCTAAATCTGTACCAAATCCAGACTAAATTCCGTGATGAGCGCCGCCCTCGTTTTGGCGTAATGCGTGCACGTGAATTCTCTATGATGGATGCGTACAGCTTTGATATCGACAAAGAAGGCTTAGAAAAGTCTTACCAAGCGATGCACGATGCTTACTGTAAAGCATTCGACCGTATGGGCCTTGAATACCGTCCAGTATTGGCAGACTCTGGCGCAATCGGCGGCAGCGGCTCTCAAGAGTTCCACGTTCTTGCTGAAAGCGGCGAAGACCTAATCGCATTCTCAACTGAGTCAGATTACGCAGCAAACATCGAAAAAGCAGAAGCACTTGCTCCTACTGAAGATGCAGCAGCACCAACTCAAGAGATGGAACTGGTTGATACACCAAATGCGAAAACTATCGCAGAATTGGTAGAGCAACACGGTCTAGCAATCGAGAAGACAGTTAAGACTCTATTCGTTAAAGCATCTGATGAAGTAGAAGCAGATATCATTGCTCTAATCATCCGTGGTGACCACGAGCTTAACGAAGTGAAAGCAGAAAACCTTCCACAGGTTGCTTCTCCATTAGAGATGGCTTCTGAAGAAGAAATCCGTGCACTTGTTGGCGCTGGTCCTGGTTCACTTGGCCCTGTTGGCCTAGAGCTACCATTCATCGTTGACCGCTCAGTTGCTGTAATGAGTGACTTCGGCGCTGGTGCAAACGTAGACGGTAAGCACTACTTCGGAATTAACTGGGGTCGTGACGTTGAGCTTGCTCAAGTTGAAGACCTACGTAACGTAGTTGAAGGTGACCTTAGCCCATGTGGTAAAGGTACTATCCAGCTTAAGCGTGGTATCGAAGTGGGTCACATCTTCCAACTGGGTAATACTTACTCTAAAGCAATGAACTGTAACATGCTTGGTCCTGATGGTAAGAGCGTAATCCTAGAGATGGGTTGTTACGGTATCGGTGTTTCACGTGTTGTTGCATCTGCTATCGAGCAAAACCACGATAAATTCGGTATCACTTGGCCAGACGCACTAGCGCCGTTCCAAGTTGCTATCGTACCAATGAACATGCACAAATCTGAGCGCGTTAAAGAAGCAGCTGAGAAGCTATACGCTGAATTAACAGCTATGGGTATCGAAGTTTTATTCGATGACCGTAAAGAGCGCCCTGGTGTTATGTTTAAAGATATCGAGCTTGTGGGTATCCCTCACACTATCGTTATCGGCGATCGCAGCATGGACGAAGGTAACTTCGAATACAAAAACCGTCGTACTGGTGATAAAGAAGCTATCGCAATGGACACGGTTATCGAGCACCTTAAGGCTCAACTAGCTTAGTAATCCGATTACTGACTAGATAAACATTGAAAGGCTGCCGTTAGGTGGCCTTTTTTGTGCCTGTCATTTCGCTTCAAACTCCCTTCCTATTTATCAGTAGAGTAAATAACGTAAGTTAATCCCCTGTTCATCTTCAAATCCGTATATTGGTGTCATCAACTTTTTGGACATGCTCACCATTGGAGGTATCGATGGATATCAAAAGCTTACTTAACCAAGCACTTAAGTCAGATCTCGTTAAACAAGGCACTCAGAAACTTTCACAAGGGTCTTCAAGTTTAAGTGACCTTTCTCAAGGCAACAATGGCAAGAGTAGCAGTAAAAGTACACTCGGAGCCTTCGGTGCAGGCGCTGTTGGTGGCGGGCTATTAGGTGCATTAATGGGTTCTAATAAAACCAAGAAAATGGGTAAGAAAGCCGCAGGTATTGGTGGCGCAGCAGCTCTGGGCGCTCTCGCTTACAAGGTCTACAACGACTACCAATCTAAACAAGGCCAAACACCGAATGCCGAGCAAGCTAAATTTGATGAGAACGACTCAAACCATAGCGTACTGATTCTCAGATCAATGATTGCCGCATCCAAAGCCGATGGCCATGTCGATGAAGAAGAGATGGCTAAGATTGAACAAGCCGTCGAGAACATGGGTGCCGATTATCAACTGACTAAATTGGTGTCTGAAGAGTTGCACAAACCACTCGATCCAAGTGAAATCGCTCAACTCGCGACATCACCGCAACAAGCCAGCGAAATCTACTTAGCCTCTTTGATCGTAGCCGACGAACAGAACTTCATGGAAAAGGCGTACCTCAAAGAGTTAGCCAAACAACTCAACCTTGCTGATGAAGTGACTTATCAACTTGAACAGCAAATATCTGGTTAAGCGGTCAATATCCGGCTAATTGGCAAGCTAGCAAGTGATACGTTGAGCATCAACAGAATGAGATATTGAGCAAGAACAAACTAACTCTGAACTTAATCAGATCCACTTTGTTTTTGCTTATCTCTATGTGTATATTGAGATCAGTTATCATTTGGTTAGGTATAAAAATGAAAGTATACGATTGTTGTGATTTGGTGCGTGAACTGTATTCTCAAATTGGCAGTGGCGACCAAGGCTATATCCCGAAAGCGATCACCTGCGCGGTAAAAACATTGAATGACCTTGCTGCAGACGAATCTCTTCCTAAAGAAGCGCGTGAGCGTGCAGCCTTTGCCGCTGCAAACCTGCTGATCTCAGATTTCGAGGACTAATATGAACCTCGCTAATTTTGAAAAAATGGATCCTGTAATGTTGATGAGCATCGTCAACATGAAGCTACGTGACGACTTCGGCGGTGATATAGATCGAGTGGTCAACTTCTACGAGATCGACAAAGCAGCATTGATCGCTAAACTTGCGTCTGCTGGTTTTGAATTCCTTCCAGAAGCCAAACAGTTTCGATAGTCATTTAAAACAAGCTTGATTTTGAAAGGCCAACCTCAGTGTTGGTCTTTTTTATTGGTGATACGTATTGGATAAACATGCAGTTAGCCAATTATAAATTATCTGTCTACATCTATACTTTTATATCTTAGAGTCAACGAGCGCTCCTTGAACCAAAGCGTGTTGTTGTATAGGCTACCTGAAATAGCATATAAAACTCATCAATCAATCTGATGATAGCGAAGGATTAACAATGAAAAGACTCGGACTTTTGGCAGTTTTCGCAGCAACACTGACTGCAGGTTGCGCTTCAAATACACAGCAAGACAACTTTCGTGAAGCCTCTTTTGAGCTGTGTAACACCGAAGTCGATATTTACTCAGTAAGCCATGATGAAAGAGTGCGTATTGTCTGCTCTGATGGCTCTAAATTCGCTCTGAAAAGCGAAGACACACTAGAAGTGATGCGTGACATCAATATCGACTACTGTGACGGCGAAGGCTTAGGAAAATTCAACGAGAGCCGCCATTATTACTCATTCAAGTGTAAGTCTGGCACCCTGCTTAGCATCAAAAAGTAGAATCGACACTACCAAATACCAAAGGGTTAATGTGAAAGCATTAACCCTTTTTAATACCCGCTTTTCTTTACTCTTAATCCCAAATCCACCAGCCACCAGATACAAAAAATAGCTCCTTTAAAGAAGCCTCTAGTATCATTGCTTTTCAAAGTAGTTGTTTGAAATTCTAAGAGAGCACGCAGAGATTACGGGTGTAAGTGAGCATGCTCGACAACAATTTTAAAACTTCCAAGTACAAAAAAGGCCCCTATTAAGGGGTTCATCGCGGCTTTCCGGGGAAAGCCGCTTTTATCTTCAAGAAGAAGTAGTCGGTATCTCGATACCCATACCCCATTCGCTTGATTAGCTTTATCTTGTTGTTTATCCCTTCTAGGGTGCAGGTGTTTAGCGGATAACTTGCCG